>NZ_KI912151.1:1074839-1112385 GCF_000517105.1 Fischerella sp. PCC 9605
GACTTTCATCCTCACTTACTCTCAATATCGTTGTTTACATTATAGATGTAAAAGATTATTTTGTATAGATATGAAAACAGCGTAGTGATAAAACTTCATATCAGCTACGCTGTTGTTGTTGTTGTTATTTATAATTTAATCAGATATAACCTCGCTCTGAACAGACGAGGCGTGACCTCGCTTCCCGCTATTTTAAGGTGTGCGGGGGTTCTCATAAATTTCCCTCAAACACTTTACTGTAGGGTAGGATTGCGTAGCAACTGCCATCTGATTGTAGCGGCTGGTGTGGAACTGGCGGAGGAAGTCTCTGGAAGAAGCTGCGTCATGTTTTGGTTCCTCTCGTTGTAGAAACTCTATAGGGGATTTTCCTTTGATATCCTCTGGGTGACTTTCCCCAAGGTACAAACTTTCTTGAGCAAGTGTTGAAGAGACACCTTCTGTTTGCAGAGATTGATCTGGTAAGAATAGTGTAAACTGACTGCCTTTTCCCAAAATTGATTCTACCGTTACATCGCCACCATGCAAACGGGCTAACTTGCGTGTCAAGGCTAAACCCAAACCTGTGCCTTCATATTGACGATTTAGCCGACTGTCAAGCTGTTTAAAGGGTTCAAATAAGAACTTAAACTGACTTGGATCAATACCAATGCCTGTATCTGAGACTGTAAATTTAATCCCTTGGGGTACTTTTTTGATGTCCAAGCACACCTTGCCTGCTGGTGTAAATTTAATTGCATTGGTAAGCAGATTGAGTAGCATTTGCTTGACTCGGCGCTCATCGGCAATGCAAATATCTGCTTTTTCATCAATTTCGGTTACAAGTTGCAATCCCTTTTCTTCGGCGCGATCGCGTACTGTAGATATGACATATTCACACAACTCTTGCACTAACAACTTAGACAGAAATAGTTCTTCTTTACCTGCTTCCACTTTCGACAAATCGAGGATATCGTTGATTAGTGCCAGCAGATGTTCGCCACTGCTATAAATACAATTGACATACTCTTTTTGCTTGTCATTGAGAGAACCAACCATTTCTTGTTGCAGCAATTGAGACAACCCCATAATTGCATTGAGAGGTGTCCTCAACTCATGACTCATAGTTGCTAAAAATTCACTTTTTGCCCGACTTCCTGCTTCTGCTGCTTCCTTACTTTCACAAAGTTCTAATTCTGTTTGTTTGCGTTCGGTGATGTCCTCAATCATGGCGAGAAAATACTCTGGTTCGCCATTGGTACTGGACATTATGGAAATACTTACCAAAGCCCAAACAAATCGATGATCTTTGTGTAGAAACCGCCTTTCCATCTCCAGGCGATCGCGAATTCCGAAAACAAGTTGTTTGTAGAGTTCTAAATCTCCCTCTTGCTTAAAAATAAAATCTGTGAAGCGTTTGCCAGCTAACTCTTCTCGCGTATAGCCCAGCATCTGACATAATGCCGGATTAGTATCTACAATCCGTGCTTTCATATCTACTAGTCCGATACCGACAGAGGAACGTTCAAAAATCGCCCGGAATTCTGCTTCACTCTGTTTTAATGCCTCCTGTGCTGCGTTACGCTCACTAGCTTCTACTGCCAAGGTAACGAAATCAGCGATCGAACCTGCAAAGTTCTCTTCTTCTACTGTCCACTGGCGAATCCTGCTAATTTGTTCGTGACACACCACACCCACCAAGTGGCCACCCAACCAAATTGGGGCATTCAACAGAGATGCAATGCCAAAAGCAGACAGATAAGGCTCGGATAACTCTTGTGTTCTATTATCATTGCAGGCATCGTGGGCTGCAATGCTGCGTTGTTCTTCCAAAGCCTGAAAATAAGCAGGGAAATTTGCTTTCAACAGCGACATTCCCCAACTATGACGCTTTGTCCTCGCATCATACAAATCGACACATTCAACTTTTGAGTGGTCGCTATTGTATAACCAGACACTGACTCGCTCTACTTCTATGGTTTGAGCAGCGGCTTCTGTGATTTCCCTTAAGGCTGCATTGAGATTACCTTGCTGCAAAGTCTTGCTTTTTGCTAGTTGCACTAGGGTTTTACTTTGTTTTCGCAAACAATTTTCCCTTTTTTGCAGTGCTTCTTCTACCCGCTTACGTTCTGTGATATCCCTAATCGCTACCACCCGCATTTTTTGCCCTTGGTAAGGAATGATTTTGCCTTGCATTTCCACTGGAAAAGTAGAGCCGTCTTTCTTAACTACAATTACTTCGTAGGGTTTTTCATAACCGGAAAGAATATATTTTCTGATTAACTCTTGTGATTCTGGTGTTACCAATTCAAAACTGCTTTTACCAATTAGTTCTGCGACTTCATAACCTGTCATGTTTGCGACAACATGATTTGTATCTAAAATAATTCCATTGTCGTGTACGATAATTCCTTCAAAAGTTAACTCAGACAAACAACGAAATCGAGCTTCGCTATCTCGCTGAGCAGATAAAGCTTGTTTAACAAGAGTAATTTCTCGGTTTTTAGATATTTCTTGTAAAATTAGTTGGCTTTTTGGGCGTTGACATTGCTGTCTTGTGACAGCGCATAGCAGTGTCCACCGCAACAATTGCAGCGTCATCTCACTTTTGACTAAGTAATCTTGAGCATTTATGCTCAGCACTCGTTTTAGCATTGCCTCATCTTGGCGATCGCTCATCGCGATAACTGCCATATTTGGGAACAGTGAGTGCAACTTCGGGATAATTTCTAAATTCTGAGCATCCCTAACAGATAAATCCAATATCACTACATTGATAGATTCAGCCTGCAAAACAGATATAGCCTCAAGGAATTCCTGAACCTGAATCAACTGAAATTGAGGAACAGACGTAGAGTTACTTCTTCCTGCTGCCAAGAGCATTTCTTGGATTAAGTCAGCATAGCTCTGACTCTCCTCAAATAGCAAAATTTTAATTAGTTCACATGCCATGCTTGTCACCAGTAGAACATCTTCACAAAAAAGGGCGACAATCAAAGTCGCAAAACGATGATGTTTGCCTTATCGCCATTCTTTGTGAGTGTGTTAACACCCCGTGTACGTAAAACCACTGTTAAGAATTTATTTATGCCCAAGCTGCGAGGGATTACATTATATAGTAATATTACTGAAAAAAGATAAAAACTGCCGTAAAGTTGATCGCTCTACCCTACATCAATACCTTCGCCAATTTTGTGAAACGCCCGCAGGCTGGAAGCCTGGACGCCAGTTGCTACAATGGGGAGAACCACCAAGGGCGCACTGGCTCGGCTGCACGTCAAAGCCCACCTCCGTGGACTGAAAACCTTACAGGCTGAGGAGGCGGGCTTGGTTTATGTAGCTGCACCCTTCGAGGGTGTCGGATTTTGACGAAGGTATTGCTACACAGTCGATGGTTAAGAGTTAGGGCATTGCTGAATCAAGATATAAATTGTCATTCTGAGCGGAACCCTACCCTGCGGAGGGCTTTATTGCCCATTCCACAATTTTGGAGCTGAAAATCACTACCCCAGTCCCTAATCACCAGTCCCCAGTCCCTTTTACCGTATTGATTTTTCGTACTGGCAAATGGTTTATTACTGAACTTAATTGCGCTGTACTTCGACATAATCTTGTAGTTGCCGCTTGGCAGCATCAAAGGCATCCCGAATTGCCACATAAATATCTTGATGGCTTTCATTGTCAGATGGATTGCTATTGACTACTATCTCTGTTCCTGGTAAAGTAATGTCAATTTGTATATGATAAAGCTTGCCCTTTTGGTGATTTCGATGTGGTGCGTCTACCACTACTCGACAGCTTGTAATTCGGTTATGAAATTGCTCTAATTTAGCGGCATATTCACGAATTTTTTCCTCAACCGCTTCAGATTTTTGAACATTGCGAAAGTTAACTTGTAGTGGCGATCGCATTTTTTCTCCTCACTGTGTAAATTGATTAAGTCTACCTAAAGATTAAAAAGAAAATTTGAGGAACTTGTGAGGAACTTCCCCAATTCAAGCGAGTAATTCTCGCACTGACATACTCGCGATGCCAAACAAAATTTCCCCATCTCCCATTCTCTTACCTACAGACAGATACCCAGCCTCTGAGATTTTGCAAGAATTAAATTATTAAATTAATTGCAACTATTGTGGAGATGGAGCAATGAGCAATGGCGACTTGAGAATTGTCTCCCTAATTCCTAGTGGAACTGAGATTTTAGCAGCGTTAGGTTTAACTGATGCTATTGTTGGGCGATCGCACGAGTGTGACTACCCCCCAGAAATTCAAGATCGTCCGATTTGTACCCAACCCAGGCTGAACACTAGTGCTTCAAGCAGTGAAATCAACGACAAAATTAATAAATTAATCCAATCTGCTCTCAGTATCTACGAGATTAAAATCGAGATTTTGAAGCGATTGCATCCCACTCACATTATCACCCAAGACCAGTGTGATGTCTGTGCTGTCAGTGTATCAGAAGTGGAAAAGGCTGTAGCTTCAATCACTCATACCCCACCCGAGATTATCTCTTTAAAACCGAATGTTCTCAAAGATGTTTGGGCTGATGTAGAGCGAGTAGCTAACGCTTTTGGTGTAGACTCATTGAAGGTGCTAGAAAACTTAGAAGCTCGCGTAAAAATAGTTTCTCAAAAAACACAAGGACTTTCCCAAACAGAGAAATTACCAACAGTAGCATGTATCGAATGGACTGACCCTTTGATGATTGCTGCTAATTGGATTCCTGAATTAGTTACCTTAGCAGGAGGAGAACCGTTATTTAGTACCACAGGTCAACCTTCCTCACATTTAAAGTGGGAAAATCTGATTGCGAGCAATCCAGATATTATTATTTTTATGCCCTGTGGCTTTGATTTAAATCGCACTCGTCAAGAAGCTGAGTTATTAACTCAACATCCAGAGTGGGAAAATCTGCGTGCTAACCAAAATGGCAGAGTCTATATCACTGATGGTAATTCTTACTTCAACCGTCCAGGGCCTCGACTGGTAGATTCAACAGAAATGTTAGCAGAAATTCTGCATCCGGAAATTTTTCAATATGGTTATAAAGGACAAACTTGGGAACTCTTGTAAAATTATGAATTATGAATTATGAATTATCAAAAATTCTATCATTTGTGATTCATAATTTACGGCAGTTTTCATATCAATGGAGGACATAATTACTCCAACTCTATTCCTCATTCTCTATTCCCAGCCTTGACTGTAGTTTATGCATCTCAAAATAGCTATATCATTTTTTGCTTGCTACATTATTTACCCATTCAATAATGGGTTTTAAGCTTCCTGGTAGTGCTGCCTCACTGACTGTAACCGTGTGTTGCTGACCGTTATTTTCTACTGTCAAAGTATACTGAAAGCGATCGGCTTGGTGAGGAGGAGCATTAATTTTTGTGGGTAGACTAAAGAAATTTGCGGCTTCTAACATTTGAGGTAACTGCTTAGCCTCCTCTGGAGACAGATTAGCCGTATCAACAGTTGCTTTCTTGCTTATGCCAGTAAAACCACCCGTGCGTTGAAGCGAGATCCGCATTTGTCCTCTCCGTAATGCTGCCTTTTGCTATAAACAAAAATACTGGGAGATTCAAGTTTCTTCTCCCAGTTTAGCAACAAAAGACAACAAGAAATTATGAATTGTAAATTATGAATTGTAAATGATAAAAACTTTCATAATTCATAATTCATAATTCATAATTCTAAATAACTCCCACCTCTTTCCAAGCCTTCTCCACTACATTTTGTTCTAGGCTTCCTTGACCGTAGAGTTCACCAGCAACCTGAATAATTGTCTTGGCAGCACGTTTAAAACTAGCCCGAGAACGCAGGCGATCGCGTAAAGCAATATACCAGATTTTGCCAACTTTTTCCCAAGCATAACCGCCAATCTCTGTTGCTGCTAGGTAAAAGGCGCGGTTGGGAATACCCGAGTTGATATGCACCCCACCGTTATCCTCAAAACCCATATATTTATCTTTCATGTGGCCTGGTTGAGGATCTTTGCCCAGTATTGGGTCATTGTATGCTGTCCCCGGCGCTTTCATGGAGCGAATACCCACACCTTTGACTTTGTCTGTAAATAAACCTTCTCCAATGATCCAGTCTGCTTCTTGTGCAGTCTGTTTTTTTACCCACTGTTTCACCAATGAGCCAAAGACATCAGAGAATGATTCATTTAGCGCCCCAGACTCGCCAAAATATATGAGACCAGCTTCATACTGAGTAACACCGTGTGTTAACTCATGCCCGATAATATCAATACATTTAGTAAAGCGCTGAAAGATTTCACCGTCGCCATCACCATAAACCATTTGGTCGCCATTCCAAAAGGCGTTATCGTATTTGACACCGTAATGCACAGTGGAGTCTAAACGTAGCCCTTTGTCATCGATAGAATTTCGCTCGAATACCTCATAATATAAGTCATAGGTTGCCCCAGCAGCATCATAAGCTTCGTCGACTGCATCATCTCCACTGGGAGGATCGCCTTCGTGACGCACTGGCTTACCAGGAAGTTCTTCAGTACCTTTAGCATCAAAAATTGTGCGACTTTTCTCACCGGGAGAAACTGCAAAATTGATATTACCGATTACGTTTCGCCGTCCCCGAAACTGTGCCGAAACACTTAATGTGTGAAATGCCCATCTGCGCTGTTCGGGGCTACCATTCACTGCGATATTTTCCAGCATGTGGGGTGGCACAACACAACAAATAGGGCATCTAGAATATAGTTGATGCTCACACCCAAACCCCAATGATTTTTTCTTATTTCGAGCCATCCCAGATTTTCTCCTTCTTGCTAAATTGAGTGATGGCAAACACTGGTTTTAATACTAAGTTGCAGTCAAAGATAGTACTTCCCTCACCCTGCCTGTCGGCACCCCTCTCCCAATTTGGGAGAGGGGAAGGGGAGAGGGCACGAATTGCTATTGCTATGTCTGAACGCAACTTGGTATAACTCCACTGTAAAAATGAGCAGAAAACCTAATCAAACAGCGAGTTTTTAGTTTGTGTTTTTGAAGGTATTTTCTACTCTTTATTTTCAACAGATTAGTTACTCAGTCACAGTACCCTTTGAGGGTACTTTTATGTTGGGGTATCGCATCAAAAAACAAGGTAAACTTTTAAGCTGTAATTTTGAGCCTAAATCCTGGCTTCATTCAGCAACACTTTTTCATATACCCAACGGGCTTATATTGGTGCGACACAGCTAATTTTGTGCATTAGAAAAATCTTGTGGGATGGGCTTCTAGCCCGTCCTCATAGACGGGCAGGATACCCGCACCACAAAACAATTTATTGCATCATTTTAGTCGTATCACGCCAACATAATAGTTCTTATTAACCGTACTTGTGTTATTTTTTACTTTTTTTTAACTACAGATTTAATATTTAACCAAGCAGGAGCATCGCACTATCCCAAAAACAGCTTATACGCTGGATTCTTGTTTTCATCCCAATAGCGATAGCCAAGTGTATCTAAAAATGCTTGCCACTCTTCCATCTCATGAGGGGGAACTTGTATCCCAACGACAATTCGCCCGTAGTCTGCACCATTGTTGCGGTAGTGGAACATGCTGATATTCCAATTCGGACTCATGGAATCTACAAACTTCATCAATGCGCCGGGACGTTCGGGAAACTCGAAACGGTAAAGTAATTCATTGTGGGCAAGGGGGGAATGCCCGCCAACCATGTGCCGCAGGTGTAATTTCGTTAGTTCGTCATCGGTTAAGTCAATAGTTTTGAACCCACACTCTTCAAAAGTTGCAACCATATTTGCCCTGTCGGCACGTTTTTCTATTTGCACGCCCACAAAAATATGTGCCTCTTTTTCATCGGCAATGCGATAGTTAAACTCAGTCAAGTTGCGTTTGCCCATGCATTGGCAAAACTTGCGGAGACTACCAGCTTCTTCAGGAATTGTGACTGCAAAGATGGCTTCGCGGCGTTCGCCCAACTCTGCCCGTTCTGCTACAAACCGGAGGCGATCGAAGTTCATATTGGCACCACAGGCTACGGCAATTAATGTTTGCCCTTCGATTTGCTCCCGCTCTACATAGGCTTTGGCACCTGCGATCGCCAGTGCCCCCGCAGGTTCCAAAATGGATCGTGTATCTTCAAATACATCTTTAATCGCGGCACAGGTATCATCCGTATCAACGAGAATGATATCATCTACATATTGCTGGCACAAGCGAAAAGTCTCTTCACCCACTTCCCGCACCGCTACACCGTCAGCAAATAAGCCCACCTGAGACAATCGCACTCGCTGTCCTGCTTTTAGAGATTGATGCATGGCATCGGCATCTACAGGCTCAACGCCAATAATCTTGATTTCTGGACGCAACCGCTTCACATATGCCGCAATTCCAGAGATCAATCCACCACCACCA
Organism: Fischerella sp. PCC 9605; assembly: GCF_000517105.1. Taxonomy (GTDB): domain Bacteria; phylum Cyanobacteriota; class Cyanobacteriia; order Cyanobacteriales; family Nostocaceae; genus PCC9605. The sequence continues at coordinate 1,083,212 of NZ_KI912151.1, forward strand.
ATCGCTACAAAAATCGCATGGATGGGTTGCTGGTATTGGCGCAAAATTTCCATGCCGATGGTTCCCTGTCCCGCAATCACCTCCGGATCGTCAAAAGGGTGAATAAAAGTTAAGCCCTTTTCTGCTTCCAATTGACGGGCGTAAGCATAAGCATCATCGTAGGTATCCCCATGCAACACTACCTCTCCTCCCCTGGCTCTGACTGCATCTACCTTAACTTGGGGTGTGGTTATAGGCATAACGATAATCGCTTGGGTTCCTAACTGCCGGGCACCAAGGGCAACTCCTTGAGCATGGTTGCCAGCAGATGCAGCAATTACACCCTGTGCCAGTAAATCCGAGGGTAAGTTTGCCATCTTGTTATAAGCACCACGCAGCTTAAAGGAAAATACTGACTGCATATCCTCGCGCTTCAGCAGGAGTTTATTATTCAGTCGTGCAGAAAGATTTGGGGCATACTCCAGTGGTGTTTCTTGGGCAACATCATATACGCGGGCAGTCAGAATTTGTACCAGATAGTCACAAAGCATGGGCATTAACAAGTTGATAGATGCCGGATAGAGGATAATTTTACGGCACTTGTGTACCTGTTTTGCAGATATGGTTAGGTTGAGCGTCAAATTCCCGACTTCCTTGAAGAAGTCGGGAATCTTGTGTTGCATCACGCCTGCTCTATTTTTTGTGTAATTTTTCCAACTGCTTGGGCGAGCCTCCTGTCGGAGGAGCTTCGCTAACGCTTGAGCATCTTTCCTAAAAAAAGTTTCCCTGTCGCCGTTACTCCAAACAATCTCGCAGGTAAACTGCCAAGACATGTTAAAGTGAACTTTCCGAAATCGAACTTGGCGAACGTAAGCTAAATTTATCAAGCCTCTGGTGGGTGTTTGGCAAAGCAGGGGTTTTAGTTCGAGGGTTGCTTGTGGCATCATTGATATATCCTTAACATTTGTTTTGGAATAGAGAGGCGGTTTTAGGCTTGGACTCTTGGAACCGCCTTCTCTATTTCTATTAAATCAAGCTATATTGTAGAAGTCAAGCGCTATTGTATTAAAGTTTTGTAGTAGGAATTTGTGTCGATGGATTCGGGCAAAAGCTTTATGACATTAAGAGAGTCGCTAGGACTTACGCAAAAGCAAATAGCGGATGCAGTAGGTGTTACCGATCAAACAGTTTCCAACTGGGAAAGGGGAGTTCATGTACCACGCCTCACCTTAAGGCAGACAGTTAAGCTTTGCGAAATCACAAAGCGCACTGTTGAAGATTTGGCTGATTTATTTGAACCAGAAACAGAAAAGGGTTTCAAATAATGCAAATTGCCCCCGCTGTCTCGCTGATGGGCGGCGTGGGGCATAAGCTGTTGTAATGCACAACAGCAAGGCAGTCGCAATGAAAAAAATTCACCGCCATGTGTGAAAACCTCACCCCCTGCCCCTCTTCTTGCTAAGGAGAGGGGTGTCCGATCGGACGGGGTGAGGTTCTTTTAAGGCAGAAGGAAAGAGGTTTTGAATCGTTAACTAGATCAAATGAATACTCAAATGACAAGGGCGAAGCTGATATCACTAAACTTAAAAAAGAAAGCGATCGCATCTTAGAGGTCATTTATAAAGTAAAAATAAAATTACTGTAGGGGAGGCTGTCATCGGTGTGGATTTTCCTCCCGCTTTATTGCCGTTGTGTTAGGCGCATATTTTGAGATGATTTGTCACGAAAAACACGATCAAAGCGCCTAACGCACCGCTATACAACATGGTGCGTCAGGCTAAAGCCGTGACACACCCTACTTAAGATTTACTTTATAAATCAACTCTTACCAATTTGGGGTCATCAAAAAGCCCTATCAGTCAATCAGACAGCGGAAAGCTGTAAAAATCAATGGTCGAAACAATTATTGTTTTTCTCATTATTGGGCTAATTATCACTGGCATTTTAGTCAGTCCCATCCTAACTAAACAGCGAATAAACCGTTTTAAACATCGCCCTTTTCCTCCACTTTGGAACGCCATTATTGAGAATAATCTTCCTATTTACCCCCGTCTTTCTCCCGATGAACGCAGACGGCTTCAGGGACATATTCAAGTTTTTTTAGCGGAAAAACAATTCATCGGCTGTAAAGGATTGCAAGTGACAGAAGAAATGAAACTAACTATTGCTGCTGTCGCCTGTTTACTTTTACTTAATGAGCGAGGAGAATACTTTCCTAAACTTCGTTCAATTTTGATTTACCCAAGTATTTATATTGTTAATGAAACTGTCGCCACTGGGGATTATGTTGTCGAAGAAAGGCGCGTAGCAAGATTGGGGGAATCATGGAGCAAAGACCAAGTGATATTATCTTGGGAACAAGTACAACAAGATACTCGCAACTGGAGTGATGGACATAACGTTGTTCTGCATGAATTCGCCCATCAGTTAGATCAAGAAGATGGTAAAGCCGAGGGTGTTCCGATTTTGCCACGAAAATCAGATTATCCCATCTGGGCTAGGGTGATGACAGAAGAATATCAACAACTTTGTAGTGATGTTCAACGAGGTATTAAAAGCGTCATAGATAATTATGGTGCAACTAATCCCGCAGAATTTTTTGCTGTGGCGACTGAGACATTCTTTGAGAAACCGCAGCAGTTGCTGAAGCAGCATCCGTCACTTTATGAGCTACTGCAACGCTACTATCAATTAGATCCGGTGCAATGGGTTTAGATATTTAGATTGGTTGATAGGATGAGTGATTGGAATGAAACGCTAATAGAGCAAAAAGTAACCTACACTCTAGAGGTTAATGGCAAATTTTACTTGATTGAAAATGTACCTGCGCGAGTTAATCCAGAAACTGGAGAACAGTTTTTCTCTCCATCTACAGTAGAACGCTTACAGCAGATTATTCTCAACCAACAAGAGCCTGTACGTTTTGTTGAAACACCAGTATACGACTTTGCTGCCTAGTACAAATCTGTAGAAAGCTGTACTGGAGGGCTGTAATCGCAAGCTTGAACAAACAAAGCGATCGCCCTTTTATGTAGTCTTGAGTAAATGCGATCGCCATATTGAAGAAAATTTCAGCTTTCTAAGACCGATAAACATCTCTACGGTGCTTCACTTTGACTACAGTCACCAACAATAGGTCATCTTGAATTTGGTACACAATCCGATAACTACTTAATCTGACTCTGTATAAATCTTCTGCCCCCTCCAGCTTTACTACGCCATCCGGACGCGGGTTAACTGCGAGTTCCTCTAATTTTGCTACTACTTTTTGTTGAATATCGGCAGGTAATTTTTTCACTTGTCTGACCGCAGCTGGTGCAAGTTCTACTTGGTAACTCACAAACCCAACTCCCTTTTAAGTTCGTCCAAGGACACTGTACCTACCGTTACGGCTTCTTCTAATGCTGCTTTTGCATCCTCTAAATCTTCTTTATCTTCTTTGGCTTTCAAAAACAGTAAAAAGTCCAACACTTCAGAGACAATTTCCTCTGGCGCGTTTTCTATCTCCTCAATGATTTTTTGTTTTGCATTCATGATTCGTTCTATCTCCATCAGATTTCACGCCCAAGTCAATACATAAAACATCACACTTCAAAAACAATCTAATTTCGATTATCGCAAAGTTGAGGCGTGACAAGTGCAATGACACACAGCCTTCCTAGGTGGCGATCGCAAGTACTGTAAGTTATGCGATCGCCATATTGAACAGAATTTCAGAGGCTATTTATAAACAAAATATTAAGTAGGAGAGGCAGTTTGCGGTTGTTTGGGTGTTATTAACGAAAGTCGCGATGTTGTTTATGAAAGTCACGATGTTGATAGAGAAAGTCACGATGTTGATAGAGAAAGTCACGATGTTGTTTATGAAAGTCACGATGTTGGTCACGAAAGTCGTGATGTTGTTTATGAAAGTCGCGATAACTATCGTCGCTTAGGTTGATGGCAGTTGATAACTAAAGCAATCTTAGCTAAATTACCTGACCCGCTGCCCACCGACTGAGAAAATTAGGTGTGCGACGATTAGCGATGAAACGCTCTTTGGGTGCTATGGTGTAAATCAAAAATTTTCCCGAATTTTGAGCTTTTCACCTTAGTGTCTTAGTGTCTTTGTGGTGAAAAAATTGACTTTTGAACCACCAAGGCACTAAGACACCAAGAAAAATACATTACACCTTGAAAGGGCTGCTTCATAGGACTTACGCACTGTACAAATAGGTTTTTGCATGTATCAACGATACAGCGTCATTGTAGAACTAAAACAAAGTCGTTTCCTAGCAAATAAAGACCACCCGCATCAAGCAGGTGGACTCAGCAGAAAAGAGTTATCTTTACTAACTTCTTTGTATCAGTACAGCATAGTAGAACTTTGTCGTTTGTGTGTTGAGATTGTGGTTTACACTTACCTCCAAGGCGAGGGAATTACCGTTGTTGAAAGCACCTCTTGTCCTACCAACTTGATCGCAATTTTGCCACAGGTGGGGCAGCGAACATCAATATCTTGGACTGGTAAGACATTTTTGTATTCGCACAATAGCCCTTCGTGACAGTGATAGCATTCAAGGATAGCTCTGCTAACTGGCTTGTTACAGTCCAAAAGGCGAAGGTGCTGACAAGGTTGTGGTTCCCCTTCTTCTTCTATTCGAGGTCTGGGTTTATATTGTCTAGGCTCCGTTTCTTGGGGATTTCTCTTTATTGGCTTTTCATAGTTCATAATTGTTTTTCCCTGTTTGAAAGTGGTGTAGATATCAAGTGTAGATGCTTGTGTAGACTCAAATCCCTCAATGAATCGGTCTAGCACTTCCTTTATTTGCTGTTTGAATTCAGTACGCTTAGCCACTCGCCAGTCCTTGAGGACGCGATCGCACAGCGACTCTCCAAAATTCAGATTGATTCATTCACTAGATTTAATTCCTCTGGCTTGAGCTAGTTTATCTATTCGTTTAAAAATCTGCTGTTTACTGAGTGGCTCTTTCTATATCGTCTCATCGTTTAAATCAGTAGAAATGCTATTGTATCTCGCAATTTGGCACAGCAACATTTTTCAGCACACTCATTGGTCCATATTGTTTGAGAATCTGCATTTGCTGCTCGTTTCGCACAAACATAGTACCGGCAAATCCCAAGGAGTTCACTGGTATAGACTCGAAACACTCTTGCGATCGCGGCACAAGCAACATCCATTCTCGTGTCACTAAAAGATTATAAGCCCTAGATTGTTGATTATCTTCTAAGCCTACTGCCCGCAGCAGAGAATGATAGCACTCTAGTGTTGCGGCGGCGGCAGAAAATGGAGATTCCTTCCAAAGGGAATCTAGAGTTGTGAAAGCATGTAAAAAAGGAAATTCTGGTATAGTTGCAATTGAGTTATGAAATTGGGCAGATTTTAATAAAGGTTCAATCGGTAGCTGCACTCCAGTGGGTGTGAGCGGTAGTGGCACAAGTTGCAAGTGTTTGTGTCGCTGACTAGCACCAGCAATCTTTCCAGAGTTGTAGAATGTCAAACCATCGAATTGGGCCATACATGCCCACATAGCGGCAAAATCTTCTAGGGTAAGCAAGCTTTCTTGTTCTTCAAAGGCACGGGTAATCAGTAGCAGGTGATAATCAGCAACGTTGTATTTGTTCAATATACATACATGGGTATCAGAAATATCTGCCACAAATAAATCTTGCTCGTAGGGAAGAAAGGGATTGAAATCTCCTTTACAAGCGGCGCTTTGTTTTTGTTGATCGCGCTTAGCTTCGTCCTTACGAACTAAGTTAGACGCAATCCGCACCAGGAAGCAAACACCCTGCTGTTCTACAAATTCAGATTCCGTTGGTATTGACACCAGTGCGCCGCATTGCCGAGCATGTTCTGTCTGCTCCTTAATTTTTGTCCAGAAAGTGCCAGCCTTGAGCAATATTTTTCCCTGTGCCATGTCTTTATTTTTGAGGCTTAAATCTATAGCCTGTTAATTGTAGAATACAAAATTACTGACTATTTTTTTATCCATACTTCAGCTATTCAGGCAAACGTCGAATTGCCGCACTGCTTTGCTAAAAACTGGCTAATCAAGAGAGGAAATCCTTATGAGTTGGACACAGGTTCTTTCAGCTGATGCACTTTCTCCTGGTGCGCGACAAGTAGTGAAAGTTGGCAGCAGGAGTATCTTGGTTGTGAATCACGAAGGCCAGCTTTATGCGGTAGAAAACGCCTGTCCTCATCTGAAATTATCTCTAAAAAAAGGTAAAATCACCGAAGATGGGGCGATTGTTTGTCCTTGGCATCGCAGTGCTTTTGACCTCCGCACTGGTGAAGCCAAAGAGTGGATCGCTTGGCCCCCTGTTATTGGTAAGGCAATGAGTGTAGTCTCACGAGAGAAGCCACTATCAGTTTTTCCTATTCGTGTGGAAGAAGGAAATATCTGGATTGATGTAGAATAGTTAATCCTTACATATGTACAGCAAGCGATCGCCAACCGTGAAAGTGGTATGCAAATTTTCAAGGGCGATCGCTTGCTCAAGGAGGGAAAGTAGCCCAACATAAATATTTTTCGTTAGGCTCAGGCAGAAGGCAGAAGAGAGTTTTGAGTTTTTAATTGCAACTAGAACCAAAAACAGGGTATCAAAAATCCAGCTAACCAAGCTTACGTAATAAATTTGTGAGCTGGTGATTTCGATTAAACAAAACAAGAAAAGCTAGGATGACAACACCCATTGTCGCGATCGCCACTCCTGCTGCCTGTGCAAAGATAATCACAATCTGGTAGCGGATAGCATCACTAGGATTTGCCCCAGCGAGAATTTGACCAGTCATCATTCCTGGTAGGCTGACTAATCCCATCACCATCATCGAATTAATAGTCGGAATCATTCCTGTTCTGAGGGCTTCTTTAATAGTTTGATGTGCGGCTTCCCAACGGGTTGCACCCAGAGTCAGCAGCGCCTCTATTTCAAAGCGACGACTGGTTAAGTCTTCCATAAACCGATCTAAACTCAGGGATGTACCCGTGAGGGCATTACCCAAGACCATACCCAAAAGGGGAATGAGATACTGAGGCTCGTACCAAGGCTGTACGCGCAGAATGCCACTAACTATTATCCCCGTAACTAAAAACGAACCGCTCAAAAGCGAAATAAAGTTATTCCAATAAATACTTGCAAACCGTCGGCGCGTACGATTGACACTAGATACACCAGCAATAACTGTCATGCCCAAAGCTAAAAGTATAATCAATACAGGATTGCTGAGAGTAAACACCCACTGCAATATGTACCCCACCAGCAACAACTGTACTACCATCCGTAGTGAGGCTATCCCCAGACTCTGCTCTAGTCCCAACCGCAAACCAAAGGAAAGCCCTATATTGACAAGAATAAACAAAGTCGCCAAAGCCAGTTGTTCGTCACTAATTTGGATATAATTGGTTTCCATTAGTCTTTTCCCTTCAAGGTAATTTGGCGGTTGGTAATGCGTTCTAACTGAGTAGGGTCATGGCTTGTCCACAGATATGCCCGTTGTGGGTCTTGATCTTGCCAAGCTGCTACTAAAGCCTCTAAACTTTCAGCAGTGACCGCATCCAGTGAGGCAGTGGGTTCATCTAGTAGCAGTATAGAAGGTGAAAGTTGCAAAGCTCGTAAAAAGGCGAGAATCTGCGCTTCACCACCGGAAATAGAACTAACCGGACGCTGCAAAAAGTCAGCCGTTTTATGCAAAAGATGCAGATAGTCTAGAATCAGCTTACGGTTGTAAACTAGATGGCGGTGGACTGCTAATCGATAAACTTGCTGGAGGTTTTCCTCTACAGTTCCTTCCCAAAGTGCTGGTCGCTGGTGCAAGTAGATGATTTGGGAACGATAGCTGGGCATAAAGTAGGAGTTCACTGGCTGTCCCTGAAAAATAATTTGCCCTGCTTGTACTGGGTCGAGACCAGCTAATGCTCTTAACAGTAAGCTTTTACCAGAACCAGAAGCACCAACCACTGCGACTCGTTCCCCGCCAAATAATTGAAAACTTAGGTTACTCCAGATCCACCGGTTCTCAAGTTTTCGGCCTAACTCTTGTACACAGAGAATAGGGTTGTTGGGAGACAGTTCTAGTTCGGTAGTCTGGCTTTTGATAATTTTATCTTTCATCGCTGTCTCCCGAGAATCTTCAGAATACTCTACGTTCTTCTAGATGGGCAGGAATTGCGGCGCGATCGCGCCACACTGGACGCAACTTTTTATTGGCGAACATCTGTAACTGGTCGCCAGTGTGGGGTGATTCGGGTTGAGTTGCATTACTGTGTACCAAGTACGGATTCAGGTTGATCTAACAATATCACTTTGTTGAGAAATTATATCAAAGCTTAAACCCCATCCTTTGTTCCTTCTGAAAAATGACGAAATAGCTACATGATCGTGTAATGTGTATATAAACTTATCAATAAAGATTATCAACTTGACGATTAGAAAGCCATTAACTATTGAGAGTGCCAATTAAAAAAACAAATAACCAGTAGAGTGTAGTATTTTCAAGTGACAGCAAGATAATGATAAAAGCGACCACAGTCTCACCTAGAGGATTGAAAAAGCCACCAATGTCAGCCTTATTTGGTCTGGTTCTGGGACTTGTTATTACGAGTGAGCAAGTATTTTTCTTCTTGCCTTGGTTGGTTATTTTTATACCAATGGCGTTGACATTATCCAGGCATTTGAACGCTTTGAATTTGGGAGATGATGTCGCTAAAAGTCTAGGTAGTCGAGTGGAGTGGCAACGTGGTTTACTGGTGCTGGTAGGTGTAGCCTTAGCGGGTGCGGGAGTCACCACCGCTGGAAATATTGGTTTTGTCGGTTTAATCACACCCCATTTAGGACGACAGATGGTAAGTGCAACCCATGAAGGCTTGATTCCTACCTCTGCACTGTTGGGTGGAGTGATTGTTGTGGTAGCGGATTTGTTGGGACGAGTACTGTTTGCACAGATCAAAATTCCTTGTGGGGTAGTGACTGCTGCTGTCAGCGCTCCTTATTTTCTTTATTTATTAAGTTCGTAACCGCAAAAATAATAATGGGAAATATCACTTATGAAAGGACTGTCAACCAAAAGTCTGTCTTTAGCTTACGATGGTGCTACGATTATCCGTGACCTGAATTTGGCAATTCCCACTGGACAAATTAGCGCTTTAGTTGGCGCCAATGGTTGTGGTAAATCAACTTTGTTACGAGGTCTGGCGAGATTACTCAAACCTCGTGGTGGTACGGTGTACCTCGATGGTACGTCTATTTTAAAGCTTTCCACCAAACAAGTAGCGCAGCAGTTAGGTATTTTGCCACAAGGTCCAGTAGCACCGGAAGGGTTAACGGTACGAGATTTGGTGGCACAAGGGCGTTATCCTTATCAAAATTGGTTGCAGCAGTGGTCGGCAAAAGATGAGAAGATTGTGCAACAGGCGCTAGATATTACAAATTTGCTAGAGTTGGCGGAGCGAGAACTCGATACTTTGTCTGGTGGACAACGACAGCGAGCATGGATTGCAATGGCGCTGGCGCAAGATACAGATATTTTACTTTTAGATGAACCGACTACTTTTTTGGATTTGGCGCATCAGATCGAAATTTTAGATTTGTTGTATGAATTGAACCAAACTCAGGGACGAACAATTGTGATGGTACTGCATGATTTAAATCAGGCATGTCGTTATGCTGATTATCTGGTTGCTGTCAAAGATGGTCGCATTTTTGCTGCTGGGGAACCAAAACTGGTGATGACTCAGCAAATGGTTCAAGAGGTTTTTGAGTTGGAGTGTCGTATTATTCCCGATCCAGTTGTGGGGACGCCGATGTGTGTGCCGATAGGACGCAAGGGTAAAGGAAATTACAAACAACTTGACTGAAATTCATGATTCGATGTCTACTAGAGATATTGCTTGATAAGACATTTTGTAGTATATAAAATTTCAACTTACATTCAGGTTATTATCTTCTGTTTTTCGCCACTGACACAAAGTAATGTAATCCTTGCTGGCGCCTTTAGTGTTTTCAGTGGGAACGATTATTGAGGTATTCGTTTTTAGTACCGTATCAACTATGTAACTACAAACAATAAACAGTCGTGACAATAACATCAAAATCTTCTAGAGTATCTCACAAACTTAGAAATTCAGCCCATCCTTTACAACGCTTGCTAAACTATGGAAGCCGATATCGCCAACAAATTTGGCAAGCTACAACATTTTCTATCATCAATACGATCTTAGACTTAGCACCACCGTGGTTGATTGGTACTGCGGTAGATATTCTCGTAAAGCAGCAAGATTCTGTAATTGCAAAGTTGGGAATTCAAGATATATTTTGGCAATTTTTGTTACTTTCATTTCTGACTATAATTATTTGGATATTCGAGTCACTTTCTCAGTACGCCTACGATCGACTTTGGCGTAATTTAGCCCAAAATATTCAGCATAATTTACGCTTAGATGCTTACAATCATGTACAAGAATTAGATTCAGCTTACTTTGAAGAAAGCAGCACAGGCGGCTTGATGTCAATTTTGAATGATGATATCAACCAGCTAGAAGATTTTTTAAATTTTGGAGCTCATGAAATTATCAACATTAGCACCTCAATCATCATTTTAATTGGTGGTTCGTTCTTTATTTTACCTCTCTCTATCACCTTGGCAGCAATGTTGCCAATGCCATTTATTGTTTGGGGTTCTTTTAGTTATCAAAAGCGTCTGGAAGACCGTTATGCTGAGGTACGAGAAAAGGTAAGTTTTTTGAACTCACGACTAGCAAATAATCTCAGTGGCATTAACACAATTAAGAGTTTCACTGCTGAAGAATATGAAAGTGCTAGATTGGCAGGAGAGAGTGAAGCATATAGAAAAAGTAATATCAAAGCAATTAAACTTTCTGCTGCATTTATTCCCTTAATCAGAATGCTAGTTTTAGTGGGGTTCACAGCCTTACTATTTTGGGGGGGTATGGCAACCTATGCGGGTAAGATATCTATTGGAAATTACAGTGTTTTACTTGTTTTAGTACAGAGAATGTTGTGGCCTTTAGTAGAATTAGGAGAAATATTTGACAAATATCAGAGGTCAATGGCTTCTACCAATCGCGTCATGGATTTATTAGATACTCCCATCAATATTACTGCGGGAGATATATATTTACCTATTGGTCGAGTAGTTGGTGAAATTGATTTTAAAAAAGTTACTTTTGCCTATCCTAATAGAGAACCAGTCATTAGAAAACTAACCTTACATATTCCCGCAGGAAAAACTATTGCTATTGTTGGTTCTACAGGTTCCGGGAAAAGCACTTTAGTTAAACTACTATTGCGATTTTATGATGTTTCTTCTGGAACGATTACTATTGATGGTATTGATATCCAAGAATTAAATTTACGTGATTTACGTCGCTGTATTGGCTTGGTCAGTCAAGATGTATTCTTGTTTCATGGTATGGTTGCTGAAAATATAGCCTATGGTACTTTTGATGCTACCGATGAACGAATAATTGAAGCTGCGAAAATTGCCGAAGCTCATGATTTTATTATGCGACTCCCTCAAGGTTATGGGACAATAATTGGGGAGCGGGGGCAAAAATTATCTGGTGGACAACGGCAAAGAATTGCTATAGCCAGGGCTGTTTTAAAAAATCCGCCTATCTTAGTTTTAGATGAAGCTACATCAGCGGTAGATAATGAAACTGAAGCTGCTATTCAGCGTTCTTTAGAACGGATTACTGTGAATCGAACAACAATAGCTATAGCCCATCGTCTTTCTACTATCCGCAATGCGGATCGCATTTATGTGATGGAATATGGGCAATTTGTAGAGTCGGGAACCCATGAAGAATTGTTGGATAAGAACGGGATTTATGCTAATTTGTGGCGGGTGCAGTCCGGAGCGAAATAAAAAAGCCAGAATTCAGAACTCAGAGTTCAGAATTAATTTAGTAGTATTTTATACTCCAGTCTGGATAATTCGTAATTCGTTAAACAGATCTGATTGGAAGCCGCAGACATCGCATTCCAAACCAGATTTCCACAATTGGTGTCCCAGTAGTCAGATGGAATTAACAGTTCAGTCCTTTGTAGATCCAGACCCGTTCCAGGAACTGACCTTCCCCACTGTCATTGCGGCCAAATTAGCAAGCGCCGATTATTTGGGACAGCCCCTGGCCAAACTAACACCTGAGCAGATGGCTGATATAGATGCAATTCTGGGCAATACACTCAATAAACAAGCAGTGATGTCGCAGATTCGAGATTGGACTGCTGAGGTTCGTTCTTTTCTGCAAGGTCAGTTACCTACCAGCCGCACTCAAGATTTGCGAGAGCAACTGCTCAAGATTGGGATTCCTTTGTAACTGTCAAATCATATCTGATGATCAATTTTTTTGAACGAGAAACGTCCAATTTATATCTAATAATTTGTACACATATGTCCGCTTTAATTCCTCTTTAAATTTGGACACTCCAGTGGGGTCATTCCCAAAAACTGGCTCTGGGTATAGCTTGTAGCCTAGTTGCATTTATTGTGGTTTCAGAACGCTTGTTTGCAGTTTCGTTGCATTTATTGTGGTTTGGGCCGCAATTATTGTGGTTTTGAGACCACCTCTAGTTGCAGATTAATGTGGTTTCAAATTTGCCTTGATTGCAGTTTTGATGATTTATGTTTGCAGTTCGCCACACCTAATCATACCACAAAATATTTATGCAAGAGTTCTAATGTGGATGCGATCGCGCTTTGTTTTGTCTGGCTTCTCGTACCTCGGCGGAAATAAATACCTTCAAATTTTGCAACAAACCCCTATTTTTGCCTACAGTTTAACCTAAAGTAGCAACTTGAGTTTTATCTGCTACCACTTCATCAAAATCAGTACTCAAAGATACTTCTCTCCAAGCGTCCAACCCTCCTTTAATAAACTCCAATGCGGCATCAATAATTTCTACTGCATCTGCACCCAGCGCCAATCTTAGTGGTGGGTTATCGCTATCAACAGCTTTAATCATTGCTAGAGCTGCTTTCCTTGGGTCTCCTGGTAGTTTGATTTTCATATCTCGTACATCCCGTACCCACTGGGACATATCATTAACGATCGGCTTATATTCATCAATTTTAGTATCAACTAATACATGAGATTTGTTGAAAAAATCTGTTCTGAATACACCAGGTTCAACCATTGTGACTTTGATACCAAAGTGTCTAACTTCGTTCGCTAATGAGCCAGAAATTCCTTCTAGAGCTAACTTGCTGCTGATATAAATTCCCTCACCAGCACTAGCTTCAAAACAAGCTGCTGATGAAATATTAAGAATATGTCCACTGCGTTGCTGGCGCATATGAGGTAGAACAACTCGCAGTATGTCTAAAACACCAAAAAAATTTGTTTCAAATTGACGACGTACAGCCTCATCGCTAACTTCTTCAAGTATTCCTGCAACCTCACATCCAGCGTTGTTGACGAGTACATCAATGCGCCCAAAGTTGGCGATCGCTTTTTTCACAGCCTCTCTTACTTCTTCAGGTTTCGTTACATCAAGTTGTACTGCTAATGTGCGATCCGGAAAGCGTGCTGCTAAATCTTCTACCTGCTGTGGATTCCGTGCCGTTAGCACGACAGTCTCGCCTCGTTCAAGTGCTGTTTCTGCTAATGGTCGACCAAAACCACTTGAGCAACCAGTGATAAACCATACCCGTGTCTCCTGAACCGAGGATGTCACCATAGAAATTCTCTATTTTTAACAAGGTTACTAAGCCAAAGAAACTTGAAATTGCAGAAGCAGAAAAATGCTTATATTAACGTGAAGTGGGCATACAAAACCCACCAAGTACACAATTTAAACGCACAGTTGCTTACTAGATGTTGCCAGCTGTTTCCTGCATCTTTTTCCGGAGACTAAGCGGTCTCATGTCAGTCCAGACTTCTTTGATGTAATCTAAACATTCTTGTTTGGATCCATTTTTTCCAGCATCTTTCCAACCAAGAGGATTTTCGCGCTCTAATGGCCAAATGGAATATTGTTCTTCGTGATTAACTACCACTTTGTAAATTGTTGTGTCTTCTTTGTCATTTTGATACATAATTGACCTCTTTATATTTAACTAGTTATGCTTTGCACTCCATTAATAACTGGGACGAATCTTATGTTTCCACTGGTTCTAAATGTCCCTTACCGTTTAAAGTCACCAGGTCAATATCTGCAATACATTTAACTTTTACATAGTTTAGTGTCAAGTGACCAACTAAATAAACTTTCCCCGTTTGACGCTCAAAGTCAGCTTCATTAAAATTAGATGCTTCCGGGTCAAGTCTGACACCTAAATCAGTACCTCCCTTGGTGTTTGTGAATTTGATATGCACATATCTTCGGTCGATGCTTTCTTTGAGTGCTGTAGCCGTTTTTTCAGGTCGCAAGCTTGCTTCAATTGGATGTTCCCCTTCTGACAATCTTTGTATTAACTCGTTCATGGAAGTGTCCTCTAATTAATTAAGAATTACTTTCATTTAAGATTGCGGATAGTAAATCTATTGCGATCGCTAACTTTTTGGGATTAACTGGGATAGAGCTTTTACCCGCAATAGATCCAATGGCTCGACTGAGAACTTCTAGAGCGTTGCTACATTAGACAAAATTAGAGATAAAAAACCTGACTTCTAACGTTGAAAAGACTGATTTTTCGTTGAGACAACTCAAAAAACTTGGTTTTTGGGATGATTGTATCGGCGCTCTAGCTTTTTGATAACGATCAAATCACGATAAATTGTTAATCCAATCCCATTTCTTTTCGCATAGCACCATAATAGTAAGTGTCATAAAAATATTGATATGGAAGTAATCTTTTACATAAAGCTCCAAGCCGTAATTGCCATTCAAAGTCCGTGACAACATATTGCCTTTTGGGTTTGCGTGCTTCCAAAGCTTCAAAAATCACAGCGGCAACTTTTTCAGGTGGCATTCCTTGACGATTTCCCTTGACTACATTTTCCATAAATATTCTGAAAGTTTTACCGTATAAAGCTTTAGCTTCGGGTGACATGTTAGCTAATGTTTTTTGGTACCTTGCCTCAACTTTGTCAGACACTTCTGTATTCATTGAATCTGGCAGGATCGAAAGAACTTCAACCCCAGAAGAACGCAATTCCATTCGCAAACAATCAGTTAGTGCCTCCACTGCAAACTTTGAAGCAACCAACGGACCGAAAAATGGCATAGATAATCGACCTGCGATCGCACTGATATTGATGATCCTGCCTTTGGCTTTTCGGATCGCTGGTAATAGCGCTTGTGTAACTGCTATCAACCCGATAACACTTACTTCAAATTGCCATCTCAGATCATCGATTCCAACACACTCCAGTGGCCCGTCTACTGCTACAACTGCATTGTTAACTAATCCGAATAGCCCTTCATCACCGACTGCGAATGAAATAAATTCCGAAGCCGATTTAATTTGTTCTGCCTTTGTGATGTCCATAATGATTGGAGTTAAATCACCAGATGCAGCCTGCTTTAGGGATTCAGCATCTTTATCTGTGCGGACTCCTGCAAAAACTCGATACCCTTGTTTGTCGAGTAAAAGCGCGGTTGCTCGACCGAGACCTGTGGATGTTCCTGTGATCACTACTGCGCCTTTATTACTCTTTGTCATACCTACTTCCTCCATAGTGAAATATCTTGTTAGTGCCAAAAGGCTAAATTGAGAAATATACGGAAAGGAATGAAAAAACTCCAGAGGTTAAACTGAACCAGTAACTAATGACTGCAAATGTCCTTGATGTTGATGCTGACTAAGTACTACCATTTTCACGCCACTAGCAGGGTAACAAAGAAGACCATCAAATTTCGGTTGTTCTGGTTTTTTACTCATTAGCTTTAACTGATAGCGTGAAAGAATTATTGCCAAAACCAATTTCATTTCAAACAGAGCAAAGGCTCCTCCAATACAAATACGAGAACCACCACCAAAGGGTAAAAATTCATAGGTCGAAAATTGTTTTTCAAGAAAACGCTCTGGGTTAAATTGTTTTGGTTCCGGGTATAAATCTTCACGCTGATGCGTAGAATAGATATTTGCAATAAGTATTGTTCCCGGACTCAACTTATAGCCCATGATCTCAACAGGAGACTCTACTATCCTTGGAAATGCAAATAGCTGAGTTGGGTAAATTCGTAAAACCTCGTCACAAACAGCATTGAGATAAGGTAATGCCAAGATGCTGGTGATATCTGGGTTTTCACCAAGGCTATTAAGTTCCTCAAGCAGGCGATCGCAAACGTGAGGTAAACGGTGAATCCAGTATAAAGCCCAAGCGATCGCAGTTGCTGAAGCTCCTTGAGCCGCCCCGATAGGTGAAATTAACAAGTCCCGTATTTCTTCATCCGCGATCGCCTCTCCCGCCTCATCTGTTGCCAATAATAATTCCGAGAGAATATCGGTGCGAGAGAGATCTGCTTGCTTGCGGCGTTCTTGAACTTCAGCATACAGCAGTTGGAAAAGCTCTTGCCGGAGGTAAAGCAAATTTCCTTGAGGACTCCACCGTCCTAAATTCCATCCCCAAAAGGGTAGTTTTGCGAACAGTTGAAGTAGTGGAGATAGTTCATGTTTGAACACAGAAGCAAATAAATGTTTTACTCTTTCATAGCGCTCTCCTTGACGCAATCCCATCACAATTTCTATACCTATCGCCAAGGTAATATCTTCTACAGTTGAGTAGGCAAGAAAAGGTTTTCCGATTGCCTGTAGACTCATAATTTTTTCTGTCAGTTCGCAGATACGTTGTCCGCAGGCTTGCATCCGCGCACCGTGAAAGGCTGACATTAACAATTTGCGCCGATTTTTATGACGCGATCCATCCAGTTGCAGAACTCCTTGTTTTCCTGTAAATAGGGCGAAATCTTGGTTTAATGCACCCCTAGCTGCAATTTCCTTGCCCCGCGTGAAAATCTCCTTTATCCCTAAAGGATTACTAACATAAACTGTTGGTGTAGAACCAAACATTACAGTTACAATGTCACCATAGCGCTTGGAAATAGCATCCATATAGCCAAAGACATCAGCCTCGAATTGCAGGGCTAGCAACCAAGAAGGAGTTTTCGGTCCTGGGGGTAGTTTCATCAGCCTCTTTTACTCCCATTACATATTTAGATCGCACACAGCATTATCGATGCAAATTCTCAACTGTTTGGCTAATTCCTGAATATGAGGTTCGAGTAATATTGAGAAATGATTTCCTGGAACTTCAACAACCTGAATAGATTGACTGGAACATTTACCCCAACCTAGTAAAGGGTCATCAGTACTCCATTCCGGATTGTCAAAGTCATGGATAATTTCCTCTTGAGCTCGAAAGATAGTTAAGGAGTGAGGATAAACCTGCGGAATATAATCTCGCATAGCTTGGACATTAGCTTTGAAAATTTGATAATGGCGGAGAAAATCTTTAATCTCTGCATCAGAAAAAATAAAGTTTGCTTTTTTATTTACCAAATGAAGTTGCTCATGCAGGGACAAATCTCGAAGTTCCTCAAAGGGAAGAGAAAAATCTATATCATTCCCAATTTTTATTTCTTCTGCGATACGAAGCAAGAACTTTGCATCGTCATCATCCGTAGGTTCAATGCTTGTTTCTGGTAATATGGCATCGATGATAACTACCAAACCTACTGTTTGACCCTGCTTGTGTATTTGCTGCGCCATTTCAAAAGCAAGTACACCACCGTAACAATGACCACCTAAAAGATAGGGCCCATTTGGATGTGTTTTACGAATTTCTTTTAGATAGCGAGTTGCTGTTTCCTCCACTGAAATTATTTCAGGTTGTTCTGGGTCTGGTCTATGTTCCAATGCATAAAATGGATAGTCTTCACCAAGTATTTTGGACAATTTAAAGTATTGACTAATATCTCCACCAGCACCATGCATACAGAAGAAAGGTATCTTGTCACCAGAAGAGTTAATTGCAACTAGAGGAGAACCGGAACTTTCGCGAAATGGTTGACTAACAATTGCAGCTAGTTTTTCAATAGTCGGATTTTCAAAAAGAGTAGACAGGGGAAGATTGTGCCCAAATTTATCATAAATTTGAGCCATTAAGCGTACAGCTAAAAATGAGTGACCACCCAAATCAAAGAAGTTGTCTGTTATGCCGATAGGATTAGTATTTAGAATGTTCTCCCAAGCTTTTACTAAAGCTAATTCTGTAAAATTTCGAGGAGCAACGAAAGATTTATTAGTATTTTGTCGAATAATTTCGTTATTTGGCAGCGCAAGCTTGTCTACTTTACCATTAGGTGTTAGTGGAAGTGCATCGAGTACAATAAAAGCAGACGGCAACATATAATTAGGCAATTTTTGTTGCAAATAGGATAAAAATTGTGTCTTGATATCCTGCTTATTTGTAACAATATAGGCAATCAAAGTTTGATTTTTTTGAGCATCATCGCGGGCAATTACAACCGATTCTTGTACATCTGGATGTTGTGCGATCGCCGTGGCAATTTCACCCAATTCTACTCGAAAACCTCTGATTTTTACTTGTTCATCATGTCGTCCCAAATACTCAAGATTACCATCTTTGAGATGACGCACTAAGTCGCCTGTTTTGTAAAGCTTTGTTTTTGGAATAAAGGGATTATCAATAAACCGTTCCTGAGTTAATTCCGGACGATATAAGTAACCCCTCGCCAATCCGTCACCACTAACGTAAAGCTCACCGACCACTCCTATAGGTGTTGGTTGTAAATCGTGATTCAACACATAAATCTGAGTATTATCGATAGGACGACCGATAGGAACACTGTTTGCTTGACCTGATAATAAACTGGTATCGTAGTAAGTCGCATTCGCAGAAACTTCCGATGAACCGTAAAGGTTGATTAGTTTTGCAAACGGCATCAATTCTCGGAAAGTTTGGACTAACTTAACAGATAGTGCTTCTCCGCTAGTTATCCAGAGTTTTAGCTGCGATAATTTCTTAGTTAGATGACTGTAATTATCTAGAAGTAAGCGCAATAATGAAGGTACAAGTATGATACGAGTAACTTTGTGATGCGCCAAAGCTTCTATAAATAGTTGCGGGTCTAGTATGGTTGCATCATTAATAATGACAGTAGGAATTCCCTGAAGTAAGGGTGCAAAAATTTCCCATACAGAATCGACAAAACTGATAGCTGTTTTCTGACAGCAAACTTCTCCTGGGGTGAAAGGATAAGTTTTCCATAGCCAGTGTAAGCCGTTTACTGTGCCGCGATGAGTACCAAGAACACCTTTAGGAGTTCCAGTTGAGCCAGAAGTGTAGATAATATAGGCGAGATTTTCAGATGAAGAGGTGCTAATGGGGTTTTCTTGACTTTCTTGAGCAATTTCGTCCTTATGGATATCCAAGCAAACGGTTTTCGCCGAAGATAATGACAGTTTTTCTAATATTTCCTGTTGAGTAATTAACACCGATGCTTGAGAATCACAGAGCATAAAATTCAAACGCTCAACTGGATAACTTGGATCGAGGGGAATGTATGCACCACCAGCTTTGAGGACAGCTAAAATTCCCACTACCATGTCTACGGATCGTTCCAGACATAGCGCAACTAGCGTTTCTTTTGTGACATTCTGCTTTTGTAAATAATGTGCAAGCTGATTAACTCTCTGGTTAAGTTGACAATAAGTTACTTCCTCAGACTCGCTAATTAATGCCAAAGATAATGGTGTTAGTTCAACTTGCTGCTCAAATAATTGATGCAGAGATGCATCTTGAGGATAATCTGCACAAGTTTGATTAAACTTAAATAATAGTTGTTCTTGCTCAGAAGCAGTTAGTAGCGACAACTCATTGAGGCGCTGCTCTGGATTTGCAATTATATTTTCTAATAAAGTTTGGAAATTATTTATAAATTGAGTAATAGTTGCTGCATCAAAAATATCCGTATTGTATTCCAAAAACCCTGTTAACCCCTCTTGGGATTCAGACATCGATAGGAAAATATCTAGTTGAGCTGTACCACTATCAAATTCCACAGTACGCAAAGTTAAACCAGACACTTCTTGCACAGACATTGGACTGTTTTGGAGGACAAACATGACTTCATAAAGTGGATTTCGGCTTAAATCGCGTTCGGGGTGCAATTCTTCTACAAGTATCTCGAAAGGCAAATCTTGATGTGCATAAGCATCGAGAGTCACCTCACGTACTCGATGTAAAAGTTCGCGGAAGCTAGGATTACCACTGAGGTTATTACGCAATACCAAAGTATTAACAAACAAACCCAGCATTCCTTCTAATTCGGCTCGGTTTCGGTTTGCAATCGGAGAACCAATTAAGATGTCTTCTTGGTCTGTGTAGCGGTATAGTAATATGTTAAATGCCGCTAGCAAACTCATAAATAAAGTGGCGTCTGCTTGCTGGCTTAATTGTCTGAGTGCATCAGTCAGAGCTTTTGAGAATTTAAAGTATTGCTTGGCACCAGCAACAGTAGTAACATTAGGTCGCGGACGGTCTGTTGGCAGTTGTAGTATGGGTAGCTCACCGCTTAGTTGTTGCCTCCAATAATTTAATTGGGTTGCGAGGAATTTGCCTTGGATGCGATCGCGTTGCCAAACTGCAAAATCTGCATACTGAATCGGGAGTTCGCTTAAGGGAGAAGGTTGATTTGTTGAGAAGGCTGCATACAGCGTTGATAGTTCTCGCAGGAAGACACCGCAAGACCATCCATCTGTAATAATGTGATGCATGGTCACAAGCAAAACGTGTTCTTCTTCACTCAATCGCAGTAAAGTAGCCCTCACTAATAGCCCTTTAGACAAATTAAAAGGTTTTTGTGCTTCTTTTGCTGCAATTTGTTTAACTTCTTCTTCCCAAACTTTACCAGATAAATGTTCTAGGTTAATAATAGATAAATCCCAAGTAGATTGGGTAAAAATTTCTTGTATTGGCTCTCCATTCACAAGCCTAAAATTTGTCCGCCAAACTTCATGGCGCTTAATAATTTCATTCAAGCTTTGCTCAAGTGCTGCAATCTTGAGGTTTCCTTGTATGTGAAAAGCTATAGGAATATTGTAGAAAGAACTGCCGTGATAAAGCTGGTCAATAAACCACAGCCTTTGTTGAGAAAAAGACAAGGGGATATTTTTACAATCTTGACGCTTGGGAATAACATTAGCTTGAAATTTTCCCCCTTTCCATTTTTCTAAAAGGGCTTTTTTCGCTGGTGATAAGTTAGAATGTTGTTTATCCATTGATGTATGATAATGAAATTTATATTTTTCAAATAAATGCTATAACAATCAATAATGCTTGATTATTACTATGTATCATTAATAATTAAATATCCATAAGGTCAGCTTTAAGAATATTCAAAGTTTCAAACATAAAATACTATTCCGATCCTATAGAGCTTGGAAACTTTATTTTTGCGTAGAGTGGGCAGTCTCCACCCTACAACTAAATCTTTGCTCTGCCTTATGCTACGAATTCAGACTGCAATTACATTTTCATTCTCAAGGTTATTTCGGACGAATGAAGCAAGCGTTACCTGATTCCTCTCCAGCATTTATAGGACTCACTTCTGTGAAATCCACAAAAAATCGAGGGCAACTGTATGGCTATTTCTAGCCTTGATATCTACTATTGAGAAAGGGATGGCTTACGACAAATAATGCAATGCTGATCGTACCCTTTGTAATCTTCTCCAAAATCTTGGATATTACAGTCATTAATTTCTATAAATCCCACATTTTCTAAAACCGCCTTAATTTCTGATAAAAAATAATCTTTGACTAAATGTCTACTGTCCGTACGCTTCCAAATTCCATCTATCAATTCAAAGATGGTCATTGCAACTTCCCGTATCCTTTCTTCTGGTTTATAGTGATAGTTTTCTCTTTCAATAAAGACAAATGTATCACCTACATAACAGTGAGTATTTGTATATCCATATCCAATATAATCATCTTCCGGCACACCATCACGCCAATAGATATCCGCAGTTGGTATGCTGAACATAAACAGAGCATTATCATGCATCGCCGTATATATGTTTTGGAAGACAGTTGTCAATTCCTCAAGACTCATGAAGAAGCAGAGAGCATTTTTTGAATAAACAGCATCATAGGTGGGAGGCGACTTAAAATTACGTATATCCTCATGGATAAATTTACTTTCAGGTGAGTTTATTCGGGCAAAACTTAATAATTTACCAGAAACATCAAGTCCAGTAGCTTGATAACCTCTTTTTTGAAGCTGTTGGACTATATATCCGTTAGAACAACCAATGTCGAGAATATGTGCTCCTTTAGGGAGATGTTTTAGCATTAATTGCTCTAATACTGGCATTACAAATTCCGCTTCTGAAGGAAGTAAGTTAAATACCGAAGCAAAACGATCGTGATTTGCATCATTTTTGACTAAAGACATATGTTTGTTTCTCCTGTTTCAAAGTAAGGTTTAAATTTGAACAATTCAAGAATTTTCTACAAGATTAGCTAAAAAATTTTCTGCATCTTCTTCAGATAATTCTTCAATTTTTTCCAACAAAAGTTGCTCAACTATTTCTGCTTGTTTGACTGGTATCATCGCTTCTAATAACAGGTCACGTAGTGGTAAATCTACAGGGAATTTGGCTCGCAATCGAGAAACTAATTGAGTTGCAATCAGGGAATCCCCCCCTAACTCATAGAAGTTGTCGTAAATCCCGATTTCTGTAATCCCAAGTACCTCTTGCCATATCTCTGTAATTTGTTTTTCCAACTCATTTGTGGGGGGAACATAGGAATTATTTAGGCTCGGTCTGGAGTAGCGTGGCGATGAATCTAATTGATTGGTTGATGTTGAATCTATCGAATAGCTTAAGCTAATTTTATGATTCTTCCTAGCATTAATGTCTACTGTAGAAAGAATAATCTGAGTTACTTCCCTTAAAGAAAAAACTCGTTTAAATACTTCTACTGCTTCTACTGGGGTGATAGCTAATTCTGCTCCAGAGACTCGATCCGTTGCTGTTTCGTCCTGGCTTACATTCGGTTGAAATTTATCCCAATTTATAACATACCACGGCAAAGAAGTTTTTTGATTATGCCGATTACTAAAAGTATCGATGAATTGGTTAGCTGCTGAATATAAGCATAATCCAAATCCTCCTAAAATGGAAGATAAAGAAGAAAAAATGATACAAAAATCTATCTTCAAGTTCTGTAAGACTTTTTCTAAAACTACAATCTTACTACTTTGTAATTCTAATAGATTTTTTATTTCCACTTCAGTAATTTCGGGAATAGAAGCAAATAGGCGATCGCGTTTGATACCAGTTGAATAAATTACGCCATTAATTTGTTCAACATTTGCAGATGCAAGAGCTTTATGAATATGTTCGTAATTAGTGGTATCGGCACGTAATAACAAAACTTCTGCACCTAATTCCTCTAATGCTAAAACTTGCTGAATTTTGAGACTAATTTCATCATCTTGAGAATGAGTTTCAAGCCATTGTGAGAAATTGTTTTTCTCTGGAAATTTAGAATCTTCAATAAATATGAGTTTTGCTTGGAAAGTTTTTGTTAAGTATTCTGCAAGCACAACTTCAACACTTTCTAATCCACCAGTAAACAGGTAAACACCCTGTTTTTTCAATGGTATTTTTTCGTCAACAATTGACTCCAAGCGAACTGGCTCAAATGTTTGTACCCAACGGTGGCGATCGCGATAAGCAACTACCATATCTGAGGATACAGAGGTCAACTCATCTAAAAGTTTGTCAATAATGTTAACCTCACAATCTTCTTGTCCTCTCTCTACATCTGTGCGGTTAGTTAAAGAAATATCAATACATCGACAGGTAATATTAGGATACTCTTGAGGAATGACTTTACATAAGCCTAATATTGCTGCTTTCTCTGGGTCTAATTTTTCATTTCCATTAACCTCTTGGATGTTGTTTGATACAACCCAAATTTGTAAGCGATCGCTCGTATCACTAATTTTCAGCTTACTAATGCTCTGAGTCAAAAATAGTAAACTTTTGAATTCTAAATAATTCCCTGCGTGGCAATTTTCGAGATGACTTACGCTCCATAAATAAGCAATATATTCAGGATTGTGTCCTAATGATATTAATTCTTTAAGTAAAGTATCATAATCTTCATTTATGCATGGATTAATTGTATAAATACCCTCACTTACTTTGCTAAACCGCTCTCCTTGTTGAACAGCAATGACATTTTTACCTTGATTTTTAAACTCATTAATTAATTTTGCACCTACTCCCAAATCATCCACAAAAAACAGCCATTTTTCTTGTGTAGAATTGATTTGCTCGGAGGATGAATGAGGCAGCAAAGAGCGCTTCCATGAAGGAACATAAAACCAGTCGGCAATATCTTGTTTATTATCTAATGTTGTTAGTCTTTTATTTACAGAAGGTGATGGGGATTTCGCATCAATCCAGTACCTTTGTCGTTCAAAGGGGTAAGTCGGCAAAGGCAGACGATGACGCTGCTCGTGGGTATAAAATCCTGACCAATCTATTTCTATACCAGAAAGCCACAACCGACCTAATGTTTGTAATAAAAAGCTAACATCAGATTGTTGCTCTTTGGCATGGCGTAACGAAGTCAATACCTGTTGCTTGGCATTTTTATCTAAATGCTGTGTCGTCAATGTGCTTAAAGTTCGCCCTGGCCCTACTTCTAGAAAAACACCTTCAAACTGCTGTAATAGTTGCGATATCCCATCTGAAAATCTGACAGTTTGTCGTAAATGTTGACACCAATAATCTGGATTTGTCGCTTGTTCAAAAGTAATCCAACTACCAGTTACATTAGAAATAAAGCGTATGCTTGGTGGATTCAGTTTGACTGTTTTGACAGCCTCAATAAACGCTGACAATATTGGTTCCATCATCTGGGAATGGAAAGCATGAGATGTATGCAACAGCCGACATTCAACTTCTTGAGACGATAATTGTTTTTGTAGCGTTGCGATCGCCTCGTTTGTTCCCGAAACTACACAGTCAGATGGGCTGTTGATAACTGCAATTTGTAGAGACTTTTGATACAACGTCTGTGCATCCAAAAGCAACTGCACATCTTTTTCTGGCAGCCTAATTGCCAGCATACTCCCAGAAGGCAACTGTTGCATCAGGCGTCCTCTTGTTGCCACAATTTTTAAGGCATCTTCTAGAGAAAATACACCTGCAATGGTTGCGGCGACATATTCCCCAATACTATGGCCAATCATCGCCTCTGGACGCACTCCCCAAGACATAAATAACTGAGCAAGGGCGTACTCTGTAACAAATAACGCGCTTTGGGTGAGGGCTGTTTGTTGTAGTTGATTTGAAGCAGTTTCAGTATCTTCTTCGCTGGGATAAAGTAGGCAGCGGATATCAAGACCGAGGTGGGGTTGCAAAATACCAGCGCAACTATCTATATGTTTTTTAAACGTCGGTTCTACTTCATACAGTTCCCTCCCCATGTTTGCATATTGTGACCCTTGTCCCGAAAACATGAAGATGACTGGACAGTGACCTGGTTTACAGTGGTGACTAAAAATACGTTGTGGATCTTGGCTGTTAAGCGATTTCACTGCATCATTTAGACTGTGGCTAATCATGATGCGGCGATAGTCAAAAGCTTGACGACCTACTTGTAAGGTATAAGCGACATCTGGTAGAGGAATATCGGGGTTTTGCTCTAAATAAGTATGCAGTTGCGCTGTTGCAGTGTCTAAAGCTGTGCTGGTTTTGGTTGAGAGCAGTAACAATTGCCAAGGACGCGAGGGACTGGAAGCTTCAATCACTGGAGCTTCTTCCAAAATAACATGGGCATTAGTCCCGCCAATGCCAAAAGAACTTATACCTGCTCTGTTTGGTGTACCGTTAGTTTTCCACTCTGATAATTTGGTATTGACGTAGAAGGGACTATTAGCAAAATCTATCTGGGGATTGGGCTGTTGAAAGTGTAAACTCGGAGGTATTTGTTTATGTCTTAATGCAAGGACTGTTTTAATTAATCCTGTCACACCTGCTGCTGTATCCAAATGCCCGACATTGGTCT
Source organism: Fischerella sp. PCC 9605 (assembly GCF_000517105.1). Classification (GTDB taxonomy): domain Bacteria; phylum Cyanobacteriota; class Cyanobacteriia; order Cyanobacteriales; family Nostocaceae; genus PCC9605. Next base: position 1,109,217 of record NZ_KI912151.1, read on the forward strand.
TTACTGAACCAATAGCGCAAAAGCCTTTTTTGTTCGTGCTAGCACGAAAAGCTTGTGTGAGAGCCTTAATTTCAATCGGGTCTCCTAAGATGGTTCCTGTACCGTGCGTTTCTACATAAGTAACAGTCTCAGGCTCGACTCCAGCTAAGGCTAAAGCTTCTAAAATAACTTCCCTTTGACCATCAACACTAGGAGCTGTATATCCAACCTTTAAAGAACCATCGTTGTTAACAGCTGAACCCTTGATTACTGCATGAATAAAATCACCATCAGTAATAGCATCCTCTAATCTTTTCAACACTACTATACCTAAACCATTGCCACTAATCGTTCCTTTCGCTTGAGCGTCAAAAGCTCGGCAATGACCGTCAGGAGATTGAATTCCTCCTTGTTGATAGTAGTAACCTGTTTTTTGCAGCATTGTAGCGGAAACACCGCCCGCTAAAGTAATATCACTTTCACCATTGAGTAAACTTTGGCAGGCTAAGTGAACAGCAACTAATGATGTGGAACAGGCAGTTTGAACATTGATACTTGGCCCTCTCAAGTTCAATTTGTAAGAAACCTGCGTGGGTAAAAAGTCTTTGTCGTTTCCAATCAAAATTTGGTAGCTGTCTACTGATTCCATCAAATCTCGATTAGAATATAAATTTGAAAGCAGGTATGAACTTGCACCAACACCTGCAAAAAGACCTATTTGACCGCTATAAGTTTCGGAGTTATAGCCAGCATTTTCTAAAGCTTCCCAAACACATTCTAGAAAAAGTCGGTGCTGTGGATCTGTAATTTCAGCTTCTCTGGGAGAAAAACCAAAAAATGAAGCATCAAACAAATCTATATCTTCTAATATACCGCTTGCTTTCACGTAATTGGAATCGTTGAGCAATAATGGATCTACCCCAGCAGATATTAGTTCCTCATCCGTGAAAAAAGAAATTGACTCTACACCAGAGCGCAGGTTTTGCCAAAAGCTATCAACTTTATTTGCCCCAGGGAAACGACCCGCCATACCAATAATAGCGATTTCGTCTTGATTTGCTATATCCATAGATCAAAACTCTATCATAAATATTTTTGTCTAATGTAAAGACACTCAATAAGACTGAGTTAATCCTTCATCTTTGAGAAAATATGAAATTGAAATTTCCGAAGCAATCTGAATTTGGTCATTTAAAACCGCGTCAATATCTTCTTCATTAGTTAATGGATTAGCAATGACCGCACGCATGGCAATTACAGGAATTTTTTTATCAAAACTGATAGTTGTTTTTGTCGTTCGTGAGATAAAAGTGCGGCCAATCTGACGCTGCATCTTTTGTAAATGTTCGTTAAAATTATTGATAATGTGATTATCTGTATCTGTTAACTGTTTTTTCGCAACACTGCCTCTAAATTGCTCTGGAATATAGCGATAAATTAACAGATTAGTATCAGGTTCTGCCAACAATTCAAATTCGGGCATTGCCGAAATACGAGCAGCCATGTATTGACTTTTCCGGATTCCTTCATCAATCAAAAACTCATATCCCTTAAGCCCAATCAGCTTTAGACCAGCGTGTAAAAATAAAGCCATACCCGGTCGAGAACCTTCTAAAGCACGTTTACCCAAATCAAACGATCCCTTACGCATGGTATAGCTAGCCTGTTTTTCGATTGAAGAAGCTAGATAGGGGTCGCGGAAAAAGACCATACCAATCCCCATTGGTAAATACAATTGTTTATGTCCATCAATGGTCACTGAATCAGCTTTTTCAATGCCAGCAAGCTTATGTTGATGTTTTCGGGAAAAGATAACTGGACCACCCCAAGCGGCATCCACATGAAAATGTATATTATTTTCTTGAGCAATCTCTGCAATATCTTCTAGGGGGTCGACACTACCAGAATCTGTGGTTCCAGCAATACCAACAATAGCTATAATATGTAAGTTTTGCTTGCGACAATCTGCAACAGCTTGGCGTAGGGCTTGTATATTAACTCGATTGTTAGAATCAACGGTCACTCTAATCAAATTTTGGGTACTAATGCCCATTAAATCCGCAGCTTTATCAAAAGAGAAATGCATCAATTCGGAGCCAATTACAACTGCTCCTTTATAACCGTAAAAATTTAGGGCTGCGGTTAAACCTTCTTTTTCTATACCTAAAAACTCATTTTTTGCACCTAAAGATTTATTTCGGGCACACCAAAGTGCTGTGATATTTGCTGTTGTACCACCAGAAACCAAAATTCCTAATGTACTCTGATTGTTTTGAATATGCTGAATGTAGAAATTATCGGATAAGTTATAAATTTGTCGATGCATCATTGCTAAAGCCTCACGCTCGCAGAAGCTCAAGGCTTTAGCAGTTTCTATTTTGACAGCGTTTTGATTCATTGCTGTCATCAGTTTGGCTAAAGGGCGTACAAAAGAAGGAAGTGCCGAGGTCATATGACCGATAAATTGTGGCGAAGATGTGTGTATTGAATGAGCGACAACATTCTCATTTAAGGATTGAAGATAGCTCTCAAAATCAGTAGGTAGTGCAGGTATTTTGCTATTACCAAACTTTTTGATTATCAAGTCAATATCAACATTAGTATTTGCATTTTTTGTACTTAAAAATTCCTGAGAAAAATCATTAACTATCTCATCTATCTGTGTTTCAATAGATTTCACGGGAGTAGGTGTAAACATTTGTGTTACATACTCACCAATTTCAGAATGTAATATTTCCTCAGTTTGAGAAAAGCTATTTTTAGATAAAAATTCTTTTTCACTTAATGTCATTTTGTCTCCTTCAATAGATAATTTTTATCCTGCATTGCTAGTATTATTGTTAACTAAAATCTCAAGTGAGATTAATCACATTTTCTTTGGATTGGTGAGTAAAAAAATGACATTTAGTGTCATGAATAGTCTACATAAAACTTTAAGTTTATTCGTCTGATTGAGACGAAAGTTCCCTTTTCTTGGTCGCTGCTCGGTGTTCTTTTCTGGCTTGTTTTCGACGCTGTACTGAAGCTGTCCTACTTTCAGAATGCTTTATTATAAAAGATGTTTCTTTTCTTGATTCCTGATTAAAATATCTAGCTAGGTGGCTTACAGTTGGATATTGAAACATTTCTACCAAGAGAAAATCTCTCTGGAATATTTTTTGCAATTTACTATGAACTTGAACTAGAAGTA
>NZ_KI912151.1:1112485-1118719 GCF_000517105.1 Fischerella sp. PCC 9605
AATTTGTTCAACATTTGCAGATGCAAGAGCTTTATGAATATGTTCGTAATTAGTGGTATCGGCACGTAATAACAAAACTTCTGCACCTAATTCCTCTAATGCTAAAACTTGCTGAATTTTGAGACTAATTTCATCATCTTGAGAATGAGTTTCAAGCCATTGTGAGAAATTGTTTTTCTCTGGAAATTTAGAATCTTCAATAAATATGAGTTTTGCTTGGAAAGTTTTTGTTAAGTATTCTGCAAGCACAACTTCAACACTTTCTAATCCACCAGTAAACAGGTAAACACCCTGTTTTTTCAATGGTATTTTTTCGTCAACAATTGACTCCAAGCGAACTGGCTCAAATGTTTGTACCCAACGGTGGCGATCGCGATAAGCAACTACCATATCTGAGGATACAGAGGTCAACTCATCTAAAAGTTTGTCAATAATGTTAACCTCACAATCTTCTTGTCCTCTCTCTACATCTGTGCGGTTAGTTAAAGAAATATCAATACATCGACAGGTAATATTAGGATACTCTTGAGGAATGACTTTACATAAGCCTAATATTGCTGCTTTCTCTGGGTCTAATTTTTCATTTCCATTAACCTCTTGGATGTTGTTTGATACAACCCAAATTTGTAAGCGATCGCTCGTATCACTAATTTTCAGCTTACTAATGCTCTGAGTCAAAAATAGTAAACTTTTGAATTCTAAATAATTCCCTGCGTGGCAATTTTCGAGATGACTTACGCTCCATAAATAAGCAATATATTCAGGATTGTGTCCTAATGATATTAATTCTTTAAGTAAAGTATCATAATCTTCATTTATGCATGGATTAATTGTATAAATACCCTCACTTACTTTGCTAAACCGCTCTCCTTGTTGAACAGCAATGACATTTTTACCTTGATTTTTAAACTCATTAATTAATTTTGCACCTACTCCCAAATCATCCACAAAAAACAGCCATTTTTCTTGTGTAGAATTGATTTGCTCGGAGGATGAATGAGGCAGCAAAGAGCGCTTCCATGAAGGAACATAAAACCAGTCGGCAATATCTTGTTTATTATCTAATGTTGTTAGTCTTTTATTTACAGAAGGTGATGGGGATTTCGCATCAATCCAGTACCTTTGTCGTTCAAAGGGGTAAGTCGGCAAAGGCAGACGATGACGCTGCTCGTGGGTATAAAATCCTGACCAATCTATTTCTATACCAGAAAGCCACAACCGACCTAATGTTTGTAATAAAAAGCTAACATCAGATTGTTGCTCTTTGGCATGGCGTAACGAAGTCAATACCTGTTGCTTGGCATTTTTATCTAAATGCTGTGTCGTCAATGTGCTTAAAGTTCGCCCTGGCCCTACTTCTAGAAAAACACCTTCAAACTGCTGTAATAGTTGCGATATCCCATCTGAAAATCTGACAGTTTGTCGTAAATGTTGACACCAATAATCTGGATTTGTCGCTTGTTCAAAAGTAATCCAACTACCAGTTACATTAGAAATAAAGCGTATGCTTGGTGGATTCAGTTTGACTGTTTTGACAGCCTCAATAAACGCTGACAATATTGGTTCCATCATCTGGGAATGGAAAGCATGAGATGTATGCAACAGCCGACATTCAACTTCTTGAGACGATAATTGTTTTTGTAGCGTTGCGATCGCCTCGTTTGTTCCCGAAACTACACAGTCAGATGGGCTGTTGATAACTGCAATTTGTAGAGACTTTTGATACAACGTCTGTGCATCCAAAAGCAACTGCACATCTTTTTCTGGCAGCCTAATTGCCAGCATACTCCCAGAAGGCAACTGTTGCATCAGGCGTCCTCTTGTTGCCACAATTTTTAAGGCATCTTCTAGAGAAAATACACCTGCAATGGTTGCGGCGACATATTCCCCAATACTATGGCCAATCATCGCCTCTGGACGCACTCCCCAAGACATAAATAACTGAGCAAGGGCGTACTCTGTAACAAATAACGCGCTTTGGGTGAGGGCTGTTTGTTGTAGTTGATTTGAAGCAGTTTCAGTATCTTCTTCGCTGGGATAAAGTAGGCAGCGGATATCAAGACCGAGGTGGGGTTGCAAAATACCAGCGCAACTATCTATATGTTTTTTAAACGTCGGTTCTACTTCATACAGTTCCCTCCCCATGTTTGCATATTGTGACCCTTGTCCCGAAAACATGAAGATGACTGGACAGTGACCTGGTTTACAGTGGTGACTAAAAATACGTTGTGGATCTTGGCTGTTAAGCGATTTCACTGCATCATTTAGACTGTGGCTAATCATGATGCGGCGATAGTCAAAAGCTTGACGACCTACTTGTAAGGTATAAGCGACATCTGGTAGAGGAATATCGGGGTTTTGCTCTAAATAAGTATGCAGTTGCGCTGTTGCAGTGTCTAAAGCTGTGCTGGTTTTGGTTGAGAGCAGTAACAATTGCCAAGGACGCGAGGGACTGGAAGCTTCAATCACTGGAGCTTCTTCCAAAATAACATGGGCATTAGTCCCGCCAATGCCAAAAGAACTTATACCTGCTCTGTTTGGTGTACCGTTAGTTTTCCACTCTGATAATTTGGTATTGACGTAGAAGGGACTATTAGCAAAATCTATCTGGGGATTGGGCTGTTGAAAGTGTAAACTCGGAGGTATTTGTTTATGTCTTAATGCAAGGACTGTTTTAATTAATCCTGTCACACCTGCTGCTGTATCCAAATGCCCGACATTGGTCTTTACTGAACCAATAGCGCAAAAGCCTTTTTTGTTCGTGCTAGCACGAAAAGCTTGTGTGAGAGCCTTAATTTCAATCGGGTCTCCTAAGATGGTTCCTGTACCGTGCGTTTCTACATAAGTAACAGTCTCAGGCTCGACTCCAGCTAAGGCTAAAGCTTCTAAAATAACTTCCCTTTGACCATCAACACTAGGAGCTGTATATCCAACCTTTAAAGAACCATCGTTGTTAACAGCTGAACCCTTGATTACTGCATGAATAAAATCACCATCAGTAATAGCATCCTCTAATCTTTTCAACACTACTATACCTAAACCATTGCCACTAATCGTTCCTTTCGCTTGAGCGTCAAAAGCTCGGCAATGACCGTCAGGAGATTGAATTCCTCCTTGTTGATAGTAGTAACCTGTTTTTTGCAGCATTGTAGCGGAAACACCGCCCGCTAAAGTAATATCACTTTCACCATTGAGTAAACTTTGGCAGGCTAAGTGAACAGCAACTAATGATGTGGAACAGGCAGTTTGAACATTGATACTTGGCCCTCTCAAGTTCAATTTGTAAGAAACCTGCGTGGGTAAAAAGTCTTTGTCGTTTCCAATCAAAATTTGGTAGCTGTCTACTGATTCCATCAAATCTCGATTAGAATATAAATTTGAAAGCAGGTATGAACTTGCACCAACACCTGCAAAAAGACCTATTTGACCGCTATAAGTTTCGGAGTTATAGCCAGCATTTTCTAAAGCTTCCCAAACACATTCTAGAAAAAGTCGGTGCTGTGGATCTGTAATTTCAGCTTCTCTGGGAGAAAAACCAAAAAATGAAGCATCAAACAAATCTATATCTTCTAATATACCGCTTGCTTTCACGTAATTGGAATCGTTGAGCAATAATGGATCTACCCCAGCAGATATTAGTTCCTCATCCGTGAAAAAAGAAATTGACTCTACACCAGAGCGCAGGTTTTGCCAAAAGCTATCAACTTTATTTGCCCCAGGGAAACGACCCGCCATACCAATAATAGCGATTTCGTCTTGATTTGCTATATCCATAGATCAAAACTCTATCATAAATATTTTTGTCTAATGTAAAGACACTCAATAAGACTGAGTTAATCCTTCATCTTTGAGAAAATATGAAATTGAAATTTCCGAAGCAATCTGAATTTGGTCATTTAAAACCGCGTCAATATCTTCTTCATTAGTTAATGGATTAGCAATGACCGCACGCATGGCAATTACAGGAATTTTTTTATCAAAACTGATAGTTGTTTTTGTCGTTCGTGAGATAAAAGTGCGGCCAATCTGACGCTGCATCTTTTGTAAATGTTCGTTAAAATTATTGATAATGTGATTATCTGTATCTGTTAACTGTTTTTTCGCAACACTGCCTCTAAATTGCTCTGGAATATAGCGATAAATTAACAGATTAGTATCAGGTTCTGCCAACAATTCAAATTCGGGCATTGCCGAAATACGAGCAGCCATGTATTGACTTTTCCGGATTCCTTCATCAATCAAAAACTCATATCCCTTAAGCCCAATCAGCTTTAGACCAGCGTGTAAAAATAAAGCCATACCCGGTCGAGAACCTTCTAAAGCACGTTTACCCAAATCAAACGATCCCTTACGCATGGTATAGCTAGCCTGTTTTTCGATTGAAGAAGCTAGATAGGGGTCGCGGAAAAAGACCATACCAATCCCCATTGGTAAATACAATTGTTTATGTCCATCAATGGTCACTGAATCAGCTTTTTCAATGCCAGCAAGCTTATGTTGATGTTTTCGGGAAAAGATAACTGGACCACCCCAAGCGGCATCCACATGAAAATGTATATTATTTTCTTGAGCAATCTCTGCAATATCTTCTAGGGGGTCGACACTACCAGAATCTGTGGTTCCAGCAATACCAACAATAGCTATAATATGTAAGTTTTGCTTGCGACAATCTGCAACAGCTTGGCGTAGGGCTTGTATATTAACTCGATTGTTAGAATCAACGGTCACTCTAATCAAATTTTGGGTACTAATGCCCATTAAATCCGCAGCTTTATCAAAAGAGAAATGCATCAATTCGGAGCCAATTACAACTGCTCCTTTATAACCGTAAAAATTTAGGGCTGCGGTTAAACCTTCTTTTTCTATACCTAAAAACTCATTTTTTGCACCTAAAGATTTATTTCGGGCACACCAAAGTGCTGTGATATTTGCTGTTGTACCACCAGAAACCAAAATTCCTAATGTACTCTGATTGTTTTGAATATGCTGAATGTAGAAATTATCGGATAAGTTATAAATTTGTCGATGCATCATTGCTAAAGCCTCACGCTCGCAGAAGCTCAAGGCTTTAGCAGTTTCTATTTTGACAGCGTTTTGATTCATTGCTGTCATCAGTTTGGCTAAAGGGCGTACAAAAGAAGGAAGTGCCGAGGTCATATGACCGATAAATTGTGGCGAAGATGTGTGTATTGAATGAGCGACAACATTCTCATTTAAGGATTGAAGATAGCTCTCAAAATCAGTAGGTAGTGCAGGTATTTTGCTATTACCAAACTTTTTGATTATCAAGTCAATATCAACATTAGTATTTGCATTTTTTGTACTTAAAAATTCCTGAGAAAAATCATTAACTATCTCATCTATCTGTGTTTCAATAGATTTCACGGGAGTAGGTGTAAACATTTGTGTTACATACTCACCAATTTCAGAATGTAATATTTCCTCAGTTTGAGAAAAGCTATTTTTAGATAAAAATTCTTTTTCACTTAATGTCATTTTGTCTCCTTCAATAGATAATTTTTATCCTGCATTGCTAGTATTATTGTTAACTAAAATCTCAAGTGAGATTAATCACATTTTCTTTGGATTGGTGAGTAAAAAAATGACATTTAGTGTCATGAATAGTCTACATAAAACTTTAAGTTTATTCGTCTGATTGAGACGAAAGTTCCCTTTTCTTGGTCGCTGCTCGGTGTTCTTTTCTGGCTTGTTTTCGACGCTGTACTGAAGCTGTCCTACTTTCAGAATGCTTTATTATAAAAGATGTTTCTTTTCTTGATTCCTGATTAAAATATCTAGCTAGGTGGCTTACAGTTGGATATTGAAACATTTCTACCAAGAGAAAATCTCTCTGGAATATTTTTTGCAATTTACTATGAACTTGAACTAGAAGTAATGAATGGCCACCCAGTTCAAAGAAGTTATCATAAATTCCTACGTTCTCAACGTTAAGTACTTCTTGCCAAATCTCGGCAATAGTTTTTTCTACCTCGGTTTGGGGTGGCTGATAAGCTGCTTCTAATTCTGGACGTACTGTATCAGGTGCTTTTAGTGCTTTGCGGTCAACCTTACCATTGGGTGTTAGTGGTAGCGCCTCCAATGTGACAAAAGCCGCTGGCACCATGTAGTTTGGCAACTTCGCTTCTAAAAAACCTCGTAGTTCAGGAATCGTTAGCATTTGTTCTGAGTTCGGAACTACATAGGCGACTATTCGTTGAGAATCCACTTCCGAAG
>NZ_KI912151.1:1118819-1136461 GCF_000517105.1 Fischerella sp. PCC 9605
AGTTGAGCGACAGTAGGTGCTTCAAACAAACAGCGTAAAGGTAACTCTAGCTTAAAAGCTTCCCGCAACCTGGAAATAGCTTGGGTCGCCAATAAAGAATGTCCACCCAAATCAAAGAAATTATCATGAATACCGATATGCTCTTGCTTTAATACCTGACCCCAAATATCAGCAACGATCTCCTCTGTGGGAGTACGAGGTGCAACAAAACCCAATTCAGACTCATTCTTGAAACTTGGTACAGGTAATGCGCGGCGATCTACTTTACCACTGGGAGCCAGGGGCAATGCTTCGAGCAGTACAATTGCAGAAGGAACCATATGCCCTGGTAGCTTTTGTTGAAGAAAATCACGTAACTGTTGGACTAGCTGATTACTAGTTGCATCATCCTGACAAAACTCAGACTTAGGCACAACATAAGCCACCAAGCGTTTATCATCACCGTTGTGTTCTCTAACTACAACTACAGCNTCCCTAACTGCTTGGTGTTGAACCAAAAATGCCTCAATCTCTCCCAACTCAACCCGGAAACCGCGAAGTTTCACCTGATGGTCAATACGTCCGAGGAATTCTATATTGCCATCACCAAGCCATCTTCCCAAATCTCCAGTTTTATAGATTAAATCTGGGCGATTTGCTGGTAAGTTGTTGCTCGCATCTGTAAACGGGTTAGGAACAAAGCTTAATTTAGTTTTTTCTTCGTTTTTCCAGTAACCAGCACCCACACCAATTCCCGATACACAAATCTCTCCTGGAGCACCAATCGGTAATAATTGCATTTGCCGATCGAGAATGTAGAGATTTAAGTTTGCTAAGGGTTTACCAATTGGAACTGTTCGCTGATTTTCTGGCAAAGGCTTGTCAACGATAAACTGGGTGATATCATCTGCTGCTTCAGTCGGACCGTAAGCATTCGCAATTTTGACGGAGGGATATATCTGCAACCACTTATTTACCCAACTTACTGATACCGGTTCCCCCACAACCATCATCCATTTCAAAGATGGTAATTCTCTTTCGGCAATTGCTAGCCTTGAAGTATATTCTAGTAAGCTGCCAAATAATGCTGGTACTAATTCAACAACTGTAATTTTTGATGATTTGAGTACTTGGAATAGTTTTTCAGGAATCGCAACAGTTTCAAGATCTACTATTACCGTCTTTCCACCGATGAAAAGTGGTGCCAAAAATTGCCAGACAGAAATATCTGTTGAAGAAGGGGCGCTTTGCAGAAAACAAAATTCTTCTGTTAATTCCAACTCATCAAATTGGGCATAAATATGATTGACTGCACCATCATGTCTGACTATTGCTCCTTTGGGTAGACCTGTAGAACCTGATGTATACAGCATGTAAGCTGGATCGCCAGCATCATTTATTTGCTCTATATTCTCTTTGGGAAGGTTGTTGAAATCAAGTTGATCGTATATTTTTAATTCTTTGTTTTGAGTAAGCTGTATACTTTCGGGAACAAGTTCATCTAAACAGATAATAGATTTTAATTGAGAACAGTTACTTATCAAGTCTGTTAGAACATTTAATAGCGAAAAGTCAGTTAAGAGAAACCTCACTTCACTATTAGATAACATGTATTCAATTCTATTTGGTGGGTAAGTACTATCAATGGGTACATATGCACCACCTGCCTTGTATATCGCAAGGATAGCAACAAGGAAATTGATATCGCGGTCTTTAAAGATGCCAACAAATTCACCTTTGTTTACTCCTAGTTTACGCAAAATTCCAGCTAACTGATTAGCTTTCTCATTTAGTTCTTGATAAGTTAATTGAGTTTTTTCATGAACTACAGCTATATTGTTAGGTGTTTTATCTACTTGCTCTTCAAACAAGACATTAATAGTTTTTGTAATTGGATATATTTGAATATTGCTATTATATTGTTCTAGTAGTTTATGTTTATCGTAGTCATTTAGAAAAACAATATCTGATATTTTAATATCAATATTGCTGATAACATTTTCAATCACATTTATGTAGTAATGACTTATTAATTTAATATTTTCATCATTGAAAATGGTCTCACTATACTCTATCGAGCCACTAATAGAGCCATTTTCTACAATAAAAGAAACTGTAATATCATTATTAAGTTTTGCTAACTCAGTTTTACTGTGAATATTTTCTAATAATATGACTATATCAAAAATTGGACAGCGATTCTGACTTTGAGGCAAATTTAATAATTCAATTAATTCATCAAAACAATAGTCCTGATGGCTGTAAGCTTTAATTACAGTTTCTTTTACTTGAATAAGAAAATTTTTAAATGTAATTTCATTACTTAGCTGAGTACGCAAAGGAATAACCTTATCATCAATTAAATAATCTAGATTTATGCCATCTATTTTTTTATATACTGGTATTCCGACGATCAGATCATTATTTCTAGTGTATTTTTGCAGTAGTATCTTGAATGCCGATAAAAGCATTAAGTATACCAAAAAGTAAGAACCTTTAGTTAACTTGATTATTGCTTGAGATAAGTAATTAGGTAACTCAAAAGTATGGCTTTTATTTTTCCCACTATACTGTGGGGGTCTAACATAATCCTGTATAAAATTTGTTTCTGGTAGCTCTCCAGAGAGTTTGTTTAACCAGTATATTTTTTGAGAAAATAACTCTTGTGGTTCTAATGTTGTAGTCATCATTTTTATCTGATTTAAGTTGGTTCTTCTAGCAAAACTGGTATAGCAATATTAGTTTTTAGGGACTGACAGGAAAAAAATAACTATTTGTAGAGTGTGAAGCGACGAAAATTTACTCTATAAATCCGGTTATTATACCTAGCCTCATGCACCAACGACGATTGTTATTTCAAGGTGAGGTAAATCTAAAAAGTGATGTATATTATTAAAACGCAAGTCCCTTAGTTGAAAATCTGATTTACAGACATTCATTAAAGGCCGCTTCTAGAATTGAACAACCTTTTTTTAAGGTAGACATTTCAATTGTTAGAGGAGGTAATAATTTAATTACGGTATCATTTCTACCTGCTCTTTCAACTATTAATCCCTTTTCAAAACAACGCATTGTGATGTTTTTAGCGAGACTGTTACCACCAAAATTTGCCAAATCTATACCCCAAATCATGCCTATTCCGCGTATTGCTATGTTTTCACTGATTGGCGATATTCGTTGAGATAGAAAATTTTTCAAGAAAAGCTCTTTGACTTTAACATCCTGTTCAAGATTGCTACTTTCTCTATACTCTAGAGCAGCTGTAGCTCCTACAAATGCTAATTGATTACCTCTAAAAGTGCCATTGTGCTCACCAGGTTCCCAAATATCCAATTCTGGCTTAATTAATAATACCGACATTGGAAACCCATATCCACTTATCGATTTAGAGAGTATGACTATATCGGGAACAATACCTGCTCTTTCAAAAGAAAAGAAAGAGCCTGTTCTACCACAACCAACTTGAATATCATCGCAGATTAATAAAATATCATTCTCGTCACACAACTTCCTTAGTCTTTGCATCCACTCAATTGGGGCAATAACAACTCCTCCTTCAGCTTGGACTGTTTCAAAGATAATCGCTGCTGGTTTTTCAATCCCGGAATTAATGTCATTTAAAACTGACTCTATATATTTTATAGTGTCAAAACTCTCCATAAACCCATAGGGATAAGGCATAAATGTTACATTATTTAATGTTCCAATTGCTCCTGCTCGAATTCCGGTATTAGCAGTAATTGATAAGCTCCCCAAAGTCATTCCATGATAGGCTCCCATAAAGGAGAATATACCTGGTCTTTTTTTGACTTTTCTAGCTAATTTTAAAGCTGCTTCGACAGCATTTGTTCCAGTTGGGCCGCAGAACTGAATGCGATAATCTAACTGTTTTGTACTTAGTACTACCTCATTAAATTTAGCTAAAAACTTCTCTTTAGCAGAAGTATACATATCCAAACCATGTGCGATTCCATCGGCATCTAAATATGACATAACCTTTTGTTTGATATAGTCATGATTATGTCCATAATTTAAAGCACCTGCACCAGCAAAAAAATCTATGTATTCTTCACCTGATTCAGCATAAACTATGGAACCCTTAGCTCGATGAAATATTGCAGGAAAACTACGGCAATAGCTTCTGACGTTTGATTCACACTTTTCAAATATATTCATGCAACTGCTCTCCATTTTTCTATTATTAGTTTTTTGGTTAAATTTATGAAAAATTTGACATTATCAAGATACATAATTTAAATACGATTTATAAAATTTAAAAATTATTGGCGAAGGTATTTTAAATACTAATCCCATAGTTATTAAAAAGTTATAGTATGAATTTTGAATGGGCATACCCTTTACACTAGCAGCTAGAGCATTCAAGGAGCTTTTTCTAGTGTGCCAATCAATATTAAAAGAAATTGACATATCTAAGCTTCTAACATGATGTAACGTTCCAGGAGGCATATATAAGATATCTCCAGGATTTACAATAAATTTGATTGGTCTGGCATTTTTATATTCAGGATATTTATTAAAATCCGGTTTTTCGGGATTCACAAGAAACCATCGCCAGCCCTGACGATAACAATATTTAGTATCTTCAGGTAGTAATATGGTAAATTGTTTGCGTCCAACTATCTGGAAAAAAATATTGTTAGTGAGAAGACAATCAAAATGTAGTGGAGTAATACTATTAGAACAACCCAAGAAAAATTGACAGTAACGCCACCACTTGTACCAATACCATTTTGGCAAGTAATCTAGGGGAAATGGTTGAGCGTCTTCTATAAGTGAAGGAATTAAGCTAAATAAAGGTAGGTCGTGGCAATATGGTGGTGAAGGATTATTCAGAGAATCAGCTTCATAGTTTTCTATTAATTCTATATATTTTTCCATTGTCAGGTTACATACTTCAATTCCCTGATCGCTAAATTTTTTTGCATAAATATTTAGAGAAGGTGATAATTGTTTTAAGTATTTTAAAGACCATTGACTAAAGCTATTCCAGCTAGGAATAACTCCGGAGATTATGACTGGTTTTCCCATTTCAACATAATCTTTGGTAAATTCATTACTTGAAAGTTTATATCTTCTTTCTATTTCAGGTATAGTTATCATACTTGAATTAATTTCACTACTTTTCATAATCAATAAATTGATATCTGCACTTAATTAGCTGTATATACAATTACTTTTTTACTGTCTATGAATCGACTAACTCAATTAGTATATTCATTAGCTAATCACAGCTAATCCCCAATCAAATAATGCTGCTTCTTTTTCTAAAGCTGTTGATATTTGCTGTTGTTTTGGAGTCAAAAATGATAAATCCTTAATTTTAACCAAAGGATTAGTCATTATGTATTGTAAGAGTATTTTAAACTCTGTAATTATCCCAGTAATTGTAGCAATATCAAATCTACGACAATCATATGAAATTGCTACTATCATTTCGGATTCTGGATATATAACTAAATTCAAAGGGTAATTGGTTCTGAAATACTCGCCTTTATCTGCAACAATTTCTACATTTCCTTTCCAACTTCGTACAGATTGACTATCTGGAACGTTCTCAACTACAACAAAAGTTTCAAACATAGGTAAATCTCGAGGTACTTCACTCCACCCTTGAATTTGTGTAAGTGAAGTGTATTCATGATGACGTACTTCTACTAATTGAGTCTGAAGATCTTGAAGCCATGACAACAACTGTTGCTCGGTATTTAACTTCACATTCATTGGTAAGGTATTTATAAATACACCAACCATTGAATCTACTTCGGCTAAGTCTACTGGTCTTCCTGTGACAGTGCAGCCATAGACTATGTTGTTACGACAAGTGTAACGACTAAGGAGAATAGACCAGATTCCATTAACTAATGTAGCCAGAGTAAGACGATTTTGTGCAGTAAAAGATAATAGTGCCTTTGTACTTGCTTCTGATAGCTTAAATTTCTCCTGATCGTACCTTTCTTCTTGGAATGGTAACTGTTTATTTTCTATATAACTTAGAGGAGTTGGTGCTTTAATTCCTGCTAATGTTTGTCTCCAAAAATTTTCAGTTTTTGCTATATTCTGCTCTTGTAACCAGTCGATATAATCTCGAAAAGGTCGATTTGATGTAAATCTTACTTCTTTACCTTCACAAAGTGCTTCGTAAATTTGTAGACATTCATCCAATATTATCGCAGAAGACCATCCGTCTGTAATTATATGATGAAAACTCCAAACAAATTCATAGTAATCATCAGCAAGGCGAATTAAAGTTAGACGCATTAGGCATGGTTGCGAAAAGTCAAAATATAATTTGCGATCGCTCTCATAAAATGATTTCAATCGCTCTTCCTGCTCTGCTCGCTCAAGACCACGCCAATCATATTGATTTAAGGAAATTTCTACTTTTTTATAGACAACTTGTAGTGGATTATCAATGTCTTCCCAGTAAAATGCTGTACGCCAAATTGCGTGTCTATCTACAACTTTTTGCCATGCTTCTT
Organism: Fischerella sp. PCC 9605; assembly: GCF_000517105.1. GTDB lineage: Bacteria > Cyanobacteriota > Cyanobacteriia > Cyanobacteriales > Nostocaceae > PCC9605. Next base: position 1,125,299 of record NZ_KI912151.1, read on the forward strand.
CAAAAGCCTCAATATTTAGATTACCACGTAAACCTATGGGAACATGAAAAAAATATAATGATGATTCTCTCTCGTACAAAGAGTGGAAGAGCATACCTTCTTGTACGGGCGTAAGTTTATATATGTCCTCTATATTTTCTGCTTTCATTGTGCTTATTCCTCATTTGCTCGGTTGATTTTCGCCATAAGTTTATCTAAGTTTTGTTGGCTCAAGTTAGCTCTTGGAAAGTCAGAAGGTGTATATTTTTGTCTTTCAATAGATTGACAGTGAGCAATAATATTTCGCAGAGCTTCAATGAAATTTGAAGCTAATGTTTCAATGGTTTCTCGACGATGAACCGCTGTATTGTAAATCCAATTCAATTGAAGCTGTGACTGAACAATAACTCCATTTATTTCCAATAAGTAAAATCTATTTGTTCTTGGACTTTGGTTCAATCTAACGGGCTGCTGAGCTAAATTAAATAAAGATGACTGCGAAATGACTGGGTCAAAATCACCTAAGTATTTAAAACTTACTTGAGGTTGAGGAAAGGATTTTAGCTTTGACTTAACTTCTTGATTACCGCTTACATAGCGAAGTACATCATACCCAGTACCTCTATTTGGAATGCTACGCAAATACTCTTTGACTGCTACCAGTGCATTTCCTTGGTCGGAAGCCTCTGTTATATCCAAAAGAGCAGGGAAGCAAGTTGTCAATAAACCAACTGTACGAGACAAGGATATATCATTTATATTTTTGAAGATTTTCTCTCGACTATTATCTTCAACATCTACCCATAGTTGCAGTTCTCCCGTCCACTTTGCAAAAGCTTGGACTAACGCTGTTAGTAGAACATCGTTGATTTGGGTATTATAAGCCTTATTGACATTTTTTAATAAGGCTTGCGTTTCTTTTTTATCCAGAGAAATTGATACTATGTCAGCGCTAGCTCCTGTATTTTCCCTTGCAGGATAGTCAACAGGTAGACTGCGGAAAGGTTTTTGGGCTTTTGCTAACCAGTAGTCTTGCTCCCGCATAATTTCTAAAGTCTCAGCATACTCTTGCATACACTGCGCCCATTGTTTGAATGAAGTGGTTTTATCAGGCAAATGTATTGCTTTACCTTGGTTGAGTTGCTGATAGGCTGTTTGCAAATCTTCTAGCAAAATTTGCCAAGAAACTGCATCTACTAAAAGATGGTGGATAGTAATTAATAGGTAGCTATTTTTCTGCGACTGCAATTCAATAAAAGCAACTTTTACAAGCGAACCTTCACTTAAGTTGAAATTATTTTGCCTTTCTTGAATCGCTGACTCCAAAGCATCTTTTTGCTCATTTTCTGAAAGTGAAGACAAATTTACATGCTCGCATACCATTACATCTACATCATTGGTATTAGCTTCAATTTGTTGCCAGCCAGATTCTTTTTGAATAAAACGTAGACGAAATATATCGTGGTATTGAATCACATATTGTACAGCCTGCTCTAATACCTTGGGATTGCATGTTTGTTGTATCTCCAGCAGTAGAGATTGGTTCAAGGAATGTACATCTGGCTGATTTTGAGCGATGAACCGATGCTGAATGGGTGTGAGGTATACTTCTCCTGTTCGTAAACTATTTTCAGTTTGTTTAGGTTCAAGCATACATGCTGCTATTGCTAATTCAGCAATATTCTGATGCTGAAACATTTGTTGAGCTGTTAACTTTAAGCCTAATTTGTTTGCTTTGGCAACCACTTGAATTGCGAGAACAGAATCTCCTCCTAATTCAAAAAAGTTATCATGAATGCCTATTTGGTCTATCCCAAGACGTTGTTGCCAAATTTCAGCTAATTTTTGTTCAACTTCGTTACGGGGAGCTACGTAATCATTCTCTAAATTAGGGCGAGGATGATTCAGTACAGTAATATTTGCTGAAACTAATTTCTCTTCTAATATCGCCAATTCCTCTTCCACTTGGAAGGATTTACTTCGTTCAATTAAGGTTGGAAAATCTTGTGTTGATACAACGATATGAGGCAAGTTACTTTCTAAAGCGCGATGAAAGGCATCAATACCTTCTTGAGGCTTAATTCCTAATTTTAAGTTAGCTTCCTCCCGCATCTGCTTAATTTCATCTGGTACTACAGTCTCGACTTCCATTCCTACTTGCCAAGGACCCCAGCTAATTGATACTGTCGATTGACTCGATTTGCAAGCACAATAGTGAGCGTATGTGTCAAGAAAAGCATTTGCTGCACAGTAATCTACTTGTCCAAAGTGTCCCAAGATAGAAGTTTGGGATGAACAAAGCACAAAGAAATCTAAATTGTAATTTTTTAAAACTTTCTCTAGTACTAGCGTTCCCCTGACTTTTGCTGCTAGTACGCTGTTTGCCATGTCCCTTGTCTTGAGTTGAATTATGCCACCTGGAGCGATACCTGCTGTATGAATGACACCATCGATACGGCCAAATTGTTTTAACGCTTGAGCAACTACTGTTTGCATTTGTTCAAGATTAGCTACATCGGCACTGTTAACTTGAACAATAGCTCCTAATTTCTCAAGTGCCAGCACTTTCTCGATTTTACGGCTTACACTATCTTGGTTGTCATGGGTTGCTAACCATTGTTCCCACTGTGAGCGTTCAGGTAGCCCTTTTCGTCCAACCAGAATTAAATTAGCCTGTGCTGTCTTCGCTAAGTTTTCTGCCAATACCAAACCAATACCACCAAGTCCCCCGGTAATTAAGTAAACTCCTCCTTCTCTTAACTTAGTTGTATTTGCGATGTCTCGATCTAGCCGCACAGGTTCAAAAGTTTGAACCCAGCGATGATAACCACGGTAGGCTATTATGTTATCCGTCTGTTGTGCAGTAATTTCTGTGACAAGATAATCTATGAGTTTCTGTACTGGCGGGTTTTTGCAAGAAGAAATTACTATGTCAATAGTACGGCAAGTTATCTTGGGGTATTCCAGTGGAATAACCTTACATGGCCCTAGTATCGTTGCTTTTTCAGGACATAAACTATCCTCGCCAGTGACATCATGTACGTTACTTGTTACAACTATCAACTTCAAAGCATCGGTAATATTCCGTCTTCCCAACGCTTGTGCTAGAAATAACAAACTCCAGAAACCCAAATTTTGGCTATCTTCAAAAAACTGATGCGATGATTCTGTTTGTTTTACTGGCTCATTGCCAGGCAAAGTATCATTTGGTGTAACGCTCCAAAAGTGAGCGAAATGCCATACGGGACGCTTCGCGATCGCATTTGGGTTTAAATCCAATTTGCTAAGTTCTTGTAGCAAGGTATCATAGTCACTACTTGTTTGGGGATTAATTGCGTAAGCGCGATCGCCTAACTTGGTAAACTGCTCTCCAATTGTCACAGTGATGACATAATGACCCTGTAATTCCAACTGTTTGGCAACTTGCGAACCAACTCCACTAGTATCAACAAAGACTAAGCAACATGGCTTTTGTTCTGATTTTGATGGTATATGGGGAGAGCGTTTCCAAGAGGGAACGTAAAACCAGTCGGCAAGATTCGGTTTTTTGTGTAATGCTTGCTGCGATCGCGTAGCCAAGTTAGCTTCAGGATTGGCATCAATCCAGTAACGCTGACGTTCAAATGGATACGTCGGTAAGGGAATGCGATCGCGTTGTTCATTGGTATAAAAACCAGACCAATCTACTTCTACCCCTTCCAGCCAAAGGCGACCCAATGTATTCATTAAAAATGCGACATCTGACTGTTGCTCGTAGGAATGCCGCAGGGAAGCGAGCATCACCAATTGAGTTTTATCGTTACTTTCTATACATTGCGATGCGAAACTGATCAATGCTTGACCAGGGCCAACCTCTAATAAAATCGGATTGTCTTTTTGCCATAACTGTTGCAATCCCTCAGCAAAGCGTACTGTTTGACAGAGGTGGTTTACCCAATAACCGGGATCTGTTGCTTGCTCTGCTGTAATCCAAGTTCCGGTGACGTTAGAAACATAAGGAATTTTCGGAGGTTTGAGGCTAAATGTTTTGACTAAATCGCCAAAGGCTGGTGCGATCGCCTCCATCATGACAGAATGAAAAGCATGAGAAGTCTGCAAACGTCTACCAACTAAATCTTGTTGGCTCAATTGTCGCTCCCATTCTTCCATAGCATCTGTGGCACCTGCAATCACACACAATGATGACCCGTTGATTGCAGACATAGAGATTTTTTCATTTAGGAGGGGCTGTATCTCTGACTCTGAAAGCGGAACCGCCAACATTGCCCCTTCAGGCAACTCTTGAATCATTTGCGCTCTTTTAGCTACCAGGGTTAAAGCATCTTCAACAGACAAAACTTCAGCTAGAGTTGCTGCTACATATTCACCGATGCTGTAGCCAATCATCGCCGCCGGACGAATTCCCCACGATATCCACAACTGAGCTAAAGCATATTCAATGACAAATATAGCTGGTTGGGTAAGAAAGGTTTGATTCAGTTGTTGAGTGGCGACATCTGCTTGTTCCTCCCCACGACCTAACATTTTTCGCAAATCTAGCCCAGTCGATTGAGTATTTTGTTTTTGCTTGCTGCCATTTGAGCTGTTTCTATTGGGATACAAGACATCTCGCAAATCTAAACCAAGGTGGGGTTTGAGGAGTTCGCAGCATTGGTCAACACAGGCGCGAAATGTTGGCTCAGTTTGGTAAAGTTCAAGAGCCATATCAATGTAGTGAGTTCCCAGTCCAGAAAACATGAAGGCAACAGGACGTTGCTGAGTTTTCTGAGTACTGGTGATAACTCGCTTTGGTTCTTGAAGTGCGTTGACAGCATCTTGGATATCTCGGCAGACAACCATACGCCGATAGTCGAAAGCTTTTCGCCCAACCTGCAATGTGTAAGCTGCATCGGCAAGGTTTAAATCGGGATGTTCTCGGAAATAATTAGCTAAATTTGTTGTAGCCGTTTCTAGCGCTGAACTGGTTTTGGCAGATAGCATCAATAATTGCCAAGAGCGAGAGGGGCTGGAAGCTTCTACAACCGGGGCTTCTTCCAGAATTACATGGGCATTGGTTCCCCCTAATCCAAAGGAACTAACTCCCGCACGTCTGGGAGTGCCATTGGTTTGCCATTTGGCCAGTGTGGTATTGACGTAGAAAGGACTGTTGGCAAAGTCAATTTCGGGATTAGGCGAAGTAAAGTGTAAGCTTGGAGGTATTTGTTTGTGCTTAAGGGCTAAGACAGTTTTGATTAATCCCGCCACACCAGCCGCAGTGTCCAAATGCCCAATATTGGTTTTGACGGAACCAATGGCGCAGAATCCTTTCTTTTGGGTACTTGTCTGAAAAGCTTGTGTGAGAGCAGCAATTTCAATGGGATCTCCTAAAGCTGTTCCTGTCCCGTGAGTCTCAATATAAGTAATACTCTCAGGCTCTACTTCGGCTACTAATTGGGCTGTTCTAATTACCTTTGCTTGGGTCTCGATGCGGGGTGCTGTATAGCTAACCTTGAATGAACCATCATTATTGATAGCTGAACCTTTGATTACAGCATGAATGCGATCGCGATCGCTAAGAGCATCGTCTAATCGCTTCAACACTACAATGCCTACACCCTCGCCCCCCACACTTCCCTGTGCATTAGCATCAAATGCACGGCAGTGTCCGTCAGGAGACATTATTCCGCCTTCTGTGTACAGATATCCAGCTTTTCTTTCTGTATGTATGGCAACGCCACCAGCTAAAGCGATATCACATTCGCCATTCAACAAGCTCATGATAGCTAAATGGACAGCGACTAAGGATGTCGAGCAGGCAGTTTGAACTGTATAACTAGGTCCAGTTAGATTAAGTTTATAGGAAGTACGTGTAGAAAGGAAATCTTTATCACAAGCTATTGCTAGTTGTTGTTCATCTACTGAGATAATCTTTTGATTTGAATAAACGTTGAGTAAATAGCCGTTTAAGCCAGCTCCAGCGAAAACACCTACTGAATATTTCTCTATTCCAGATTTATATCCCGCATTTTCTAAAGCTTCCCATGCACACTCTAAAAAAATGCGATGCTGCGGATCGGTAATTTCTGCTTCTCTAGGATTGAATCCAAAAAAAGAAGCGTCAAATAATTCTGCATCTTCTACTACAGCATTTGCCTTAACATAATTAGGGTAACTTAGAACCTCTGCATCTACTCCTGATTCCAACAGTTCTTCATCATTGAAAAAAGAGATTGATTCTACACCATTTTGAAGATTATTCCAGAATTCATCAATGTTTTTGGCTCCAGGAAATCTTCCTGCTAATCCAATAATTGCTATTTCTGAACCATTGATAGAAGTTGATGCTGTCGGAATATTCATTTCTTTAATTATTCCTTCAATATTTTCAAGAGATTTGCTTTTTAGCAGACGTTTTCTTTCACGATATTGAGATAATTTGATGCTGTCGGAATACTAATTTATTTCAATTAATCCTAAATATTTTCAAAAGATTTTATTTTTCGCAGACGTTTTCTTTGTTGAGCTTTACCATCTGCAATTTTCTCGGCGATATTAGCCATCATATCAGGAGATGGTTGTTGATTTTTGACTTGATTAAAATAATTTGCTAAAGAGTTTATGGTCGGATATCTAAATAGGTCTAGAACAGATAAATCTCTTTTAAATGCTTCACGCAACTTGCTATGAACTTGAACCAAGAGCAATGAATGACCGCCAAGTTCAAAGAAGTTATCATGAATTCCTACGTCTTCAAGTTGAAGTAATTTTTGCCAAATATCAGCTATAGTTTGTTCTACTTCAGTTTGAGGTGGCTGATAAACCGCCTCCAATTCAGGACGCGCTGTATCAGGTGCAGGTAGTGCCTTACGGTCAACCTTACCATTAGGTGTTAGCGGGAGTGCCTCCAACGTGACAAAAGCTGCTGGCACCATGTAGTTTGGCAACTTTGCCTCTAACAGAGTGCGTAGTTCAGAAATCGTTGGGGTTTGTTCTTTTTGGGGAACTATATAGGCGACAATTCGTTGAGAATCTGCTTGTGCTTTTGAACAATCAAGCGCAACCACAGCTTCTCGTACTCCTGGGTGTTGGCCGATCAGTGTTTCGATTTCTCCAAGTTCAATCCGGAAACCACGCAGTTTGACTTGGTTATCAATCCGACCAATGTATTCTATCTCTCCATTGGGTAAATAACGGGCTAAATCTCCTGTTTTGTACAGACGTGCTGATTTATCGCTAAAGGGATTGGGGATAAATTTTTCTGCGGTCAAATCAGGACGGTGGAAATAGCCCCTTGCAAGTCCTTCTCCACCTATACACAATTCGCCTGCTACACCTACAGGCACTAACTGATGATATTGGTCGAGGATATAAAGCTGCGTGTTTGCAATTGGATTACTAATTGGTACAGTGTTGTTAACAGTTTCTACCAGGCTAATGACTGACCAAATAGTGGTTTCGGTCGGGCCATACATGTTCCACAAACAGTCGCATCGCTCGAGTAACTGATTTGCTAGGTGTCCAGGTAAAGCTTCGCCACCACAGAGAATTTTGAATTGACGATCGCCATCCCAGCCTGCTGCCAAAAGTAACTGCCATGTCGCAGGTGTGGCTTGCATGACTGTAGCTTTTGAATCTATCAGTTTTGCTGATAACTGCGTTCCGTCCGAAACAATTTCCCGACTGGCGACTACCAAGCGAGCGCCTACTATGATTGGTAGGAACAGTTCTAATGCGGCAATATCAAACGAATAAGTAGTGACTGCTAGTAATGTGTCTTCGGATGTTAACCCTGGGGTTTGCCTCATGGAGTACAAAAAGTTGCTCAGAGCCCTGTGGGGAATTTGCACACCTTTGGGTTTGCCTGTGGAACCAGAGGTATAGATGACATAAGCTAGGCTGTCAGTAGTTAGTCGGGAGGATACATTTTCCTGGCTTTGTTGGGCGATTAGATGCCAATCAGTATCTAAACAAACCACTTGAGCTGTGTGTTGCGCTATTGCCTCTACAACAGATGCTTGAGTTAGCAAAACTGGCGCTTGAGTGTCTTCTAGTATAAAAGCTATGCGTTGTTTGGGATAGCTCGGGTCTAGCGGTACATATGCACCACCTGCCTTGAGAATCGCTAGCAGTCCGATCACCATAGAGAGCGATCGCTCTAGACAAATCCCTACTAATACTTCTGGTTTTACTCCCCATGAACGCAAGTAGTGTGCGAGTTGATTTGCTCTTTTGTTGAGTTCGTGGTAGCTTAGCTGTTGGTCATCAAACACCACTGCGATGGCATCGGGTGTGCGCTCTGCTTGAGCTTCAAATAATTGATGGATACATTGTTGTTGAGGATATTCAACTTTTGTATCATTCCACTCTCGTAGTAATTGATGCTGTTCAGCTTCCTTTAACAGTGGTAACTCCGACAAACGCTGCTGTGGATTGGCAACAACTGCTTCAAGCAACGTTTGCAAATGACCCGCCATCCGACAGATCGTATTTTCCGCAAATAAATCTGTATTGTACTCAAAACTCGCAACTAACCCTGACTCTGTTTCTGTCATAGATAGGGTTAAATCAAACTGGGCACTACCACTATCGCTTTCCAAAACAGTTAAAGTCAAACCAGGCAACTCTAACGCAGACATCGGTGCATTCTGAAGCACAAACATCACTTGAAATAGTGGTGTGTGGCTTAAGTCTCGCTGTGGTTGCAGTTGCTCGACTAACAACTCAAACGGCAAGTCTTGATGTGCATAAGCTCCTAGTGCTACTTCTCGCACCCGTTTTAGAAGCTCCTCAAAGCTGGGATTTCCCGCCAAGTTAGTTCGCAACACCAGAGTATTGACAAAAAATCCAATTAACCCTTCTATCTCTGCGCGGTTGCGATTGGCGATGGGTGAACCAATGACAATATCTTCTTGCCCTGTGTAACGCCATAGCAGTGTTTGGAAACCTGCCAACAGCGTCATAAATAAAGTACTTCCCTGTTGCTGACTCAATTTATTCAGGGCTGTGGATAATTCTTTCGAGAAATTAAATGAGTAGGTCGCACCCCTAAATGTCTGAATCGCTGGTCTTGGGTGGTCGGTGGGTAACTCTAATACTTTTGGTGCGTCCTCTAACTGCTCTGTCCAATAAGATTTCTGAGTTTCGAGTGTTTGTGCTTGCAGCCATTGTCGTTGCCAAGCCGCGAAGTCTACATACTGTATTGGCAGTTCAGCTAAGGGTGAAGGTTGACCATCACAGAAGGCTTGATAAAGTCTTGCTAACTCTTGTACCAGTACACCGATTGACCAGCCGTCAGAGACGATGTGGTGCATTGTCACTAGCACAATATGTTCTTGTTCGCTAAGACGTAATAGTTTGACTCTTAGTAGATGGTCGCTACTGATGTCAAAGGGTTGTTGTGCCTGTTGAGATATCTGCTGTTTAATTTCGGCTTGTTGTTGATTTGCTCCTAAGGAACTAATATCTAAGATTGACAATGTTAGGGGCTTTTGTTCCCAGATCACAGCGATTGGTTGCCCTTGTTTTGTTTGGAAGTTGGTTCGTAGTACTTCGTGACGCCTGATTATTTCGTTAAAACTTTGTTGTAATGCCTCTACATTCAATTGTCCCTCTAGGCGAACAGCAGCAGGAATATTGTAAAATGGGCTTTCTGGTTCTAATTGAGCTAGAAACCATAACCGCTGCTGGGCAAATGATAGCGGTAATTGTTGCGATCGCGCAATCCGCTCAATATTTGTCGCTTCAACTCCTGAGTCTACTTTAATCGCTTTTTCAATTTCTTTTGCTAACTCTGCTATTGTTTGTTTTTCAAATAAATAACGTAAAGGAAGCTCTACTTGAAATACTTGCCGAATTCGGGAAATCACACGAGTGGCGATTAAGGAATGTCCTCCTAATTCAAAGAAATTATTATCAATACCTACTTTGTCTATACCGAGTACTTCTGCCCAAATACCTGCTAATAAATTCTCAATCGGTGTGGAAGGAGGGACTAGATTGGATGATGATATCTGTGTTAATTCAGGTACAGGTAGCGCTTTGCGGTCAACCTTACCATTAGGTGTTAGCGGGAGTGTCTCCAATGTGACAAAAGCCGCCGGCACCATGTAGTTTGGCAACTTCGCTTCTAAAAAACCTCGTAGTTCAGGAATCGTTAGCATTTGTTCTGAGTTCGGAACTACATAGGCGACTATTCGTTGAGAATCCACTTCCGAAGCATGAACCGCAACTACAGCTTCTTGTACTCCTGGGTGCTGAATAATAACTGCTTCAATTTCTCCCAGTTCAATGCGGAAACCACGTACTTTTACTTGATTGTCAATCCGACCAAGATACTCTATCTCTCCATTCGGTAGATAGCGGGCTAAATCCCCAGTTTGATATAATCGTTCCCCTGGTAGGTTTGCGTAAGGATTGGGAATAAATTTATCCGCAGTCAGTTCTGCTTTGTTTAGATAACCACGAGCTAAACCAGCACCACCAATATATAACATCCCAGGTACACCGACAGGAACAGGTTGTAAATTTTGATCTAATAAATAAGTCTGGGTGTTGTGAATGGGGCGACCAATTGGTGGGGTATTACTAGCATCCTTCTGTATCCAAGCAAAGGTTGAATAAGTCGTATCTTCAGAAGGCCCATACAGGTTAAATACCTGTTTTATATGATCTTGCTTGTAAAGTTGTTGTACAAGTTGATTGTGAAGCGGTTCTCCTGCGATATTAACTGTTTGCACGCTCGTTGGAATACAATCATTTCTGATTAACTGTGAAATTACACTTGGGACAGTATTAATTAAGGTTACACCAAAAGCGGTTGGCAAAGCTGGTAAATATAGTGCATTCTCGATTAAAATTACCTTACCTCCGCAACACAGAGGCACAAACATCTCGAAGACTGAAAGGTCGAAGCAAATCGAGGTTGATGCCAAAACTCCAGCCCTCGCTTCCATCGCAAAGGTTTTGTTTGCCCAATCCAACATTGCAACTGTGCTAGCGTGTTTAATCATTACACCTTTGGGTTTGCCTGTGGAACCAGAGGTATAGATGACATAAGCTAGGCTGTCAGTAGTTAGTCGGGAGGATACATTTTCCTGGCTTTGTTGGGCGATTAGATGCCAATCAGTATCTAAACAAACCACTTGAGCTGTGTGTTGCGCTATTGCCTCTACAACAGATGCTTGAGTTAGCAAAACTGGCGCTTGA
>NZ_KI912152.1:168935-278091 GCF_000517105.1 Fischerella sp. PCC 9605
TCACAAGCTTGAGTCAATGTTGATTCGGCTTTCAACTCTTCAATGGATGTTGGATAAGCCGCGTTTTTGTCCACATTAATTACACGAGGAAGTTGATTGCAAGTTATCTTTAAAGCTTGCAGAAGAAACGTTTAGCTGCTCGTTTATCTCTTTTGGCACTCAGCATAAAGTCAATAGTATTGCCAGCAGAATCAACAGCTCGGTACAAATATTTCCACTTACCTTTCACCTTGATATAGGTTTCATCCACGCGCGCCTGTTTCATTTGTCGGCTTGAGATGTGAACGACACCGTTTTTCTAGTTCTGGGGCATAGTGCTGCACCCATCTATATATAGTCGTATGGTCAACGCTTAGCCCCCTCTCGGTCATCATCTCCTCCAAGTTGCGGTACGACAATGGATACCGAAGATACCCGCACGCACAGCAGGATGATTTCGGCTTGATAGTGCCGCCACTTAAACGGATGCTTGGGCTTCATCTGGATAATATTAAATCTCCAGAGAGAATATTCTATTAGCGAGGCAGCGATTTTTGCAACAGAACCGATATTCTTCACCTGTATCTTTTAAGTTGTATTGAACTATAAAACGCTTAATCTTCGCAAAATATTGATTTTTTCTAGCCATGAGTTCAGAGATAATTTCTTTGACTTCTTGTTGAGCTTGCTTGTCCCCTTTAAAGATTTTTTCTTCAAAGATAGCGCGATCGCGTTAGGTGTATCTACTACACCCCACACATCAAACCTGTTTGGAGAATCGCAAAAATGAAAGAACATGAAAAACTAGAAAAATGGCAGAACCGATGGGATGAATTAGCCAGACAAATAGAAGATATACCTCTTGAAGAATTGCCAGAAAAATACATCTATCAAATCATTATCTTAGAAGAACAAATTGAAAATCAAGAAACAGAAATTAGTGAATTGAAGTATTTTATAGAAGTTTCAAAAGCCAAAACTAAAGATGACAAACGTGGTTTATTTATCTATTTAATCATTTCATTTTTGACAATTGGGTTTTTGTTGTTTCAATTAGTAAATACCAAACAAGAGTATCAACAAAAGCTAGAACGTTGCAAGACCAATACAACTCTGTGTAATCAAAATACGAGCGAGCAGTTAGGCATGAACTACACTGGCTAACTGCAATCATTTAGGAAATGACTGTAACTGGGTGCATTTACCACACCCCGATACAAAAATAAAAAGTCACTTTTTAGGTAATAATGACTGTTATTCTAAACTATCCAGCACTATTTGAAGTTGTCCGAACTTAGCAGCAATACCTTAGATTTTTAATTAAATTATCCCTTTGTATATGGACGCAACCACTCTTAATCAAATTATCTCTTTGACGGATATAACTGCGGAGGACACAAATTTGGTCTTCTGGACGAAATGAACCCGATAGTAAACCATAAGTATGTAATTGTTGTAACCACTGGCAATCTAATCTTTAGATTGTCCTGCTTCTGAATATCCACAGTCCGCAACAAAGCGCGATCGCGCATTCTAATCTAAGATGAATTACGAATTACGAATTATTCTTCTGAGTTTCTCACCTCTACTGATAACGCTTCTGACTCTGTTTGGGCTAATCCTCCGTATTTTCTCGGTCGAACAGTCCCTTTTTTAACTCTCTTAACCTTTATTTACTTATGGCGTTGCACAGGTCGTGGGATTATCTATCTTGATTGAAAGATGCTAAAATTTCCAATCTTAATTCATATATTTCACCCTGGTTAGGATATAGTCTTAAAGCGAATTCACAAGTGTCTAAAGCCTCTTGATACCTTCCTAGTTTTGCTAAAATCAAACCTTTCTGATAATAAGGATGGATGGCATAGGAAGCATCAGGATTTAAGTTTAATGAATTTTGAAAAGATTCCAGCGCTTCTTCTAGCTGTCCTTGAGCATAAAATATATCACCTTTGAGCTGATATACGATCACGAGATCAGACAAGTCAGGGTTGAGATTTATCGCTAAATCACAACTTTGTAATGCTTCTGAGAATCTTTCTAAAAAATAGAGACAAGCCGCTTTATTTTGATGAATCGCTGGGGAGAATGGACTTAATTTCTGAGCTTGTTCAAGATTAGCTAAAGCTTCAACAAATCTTCGTTGTCTAATGAGTTCCATCCCCTTTTGATTATAGTTTTCAGCTCTTTGAGGATCGACAGCTATTCGCACTGTTGTTTGGTCAATCACCTCTTGCGGTGGTGCCTGTATACCTCCCGATATTAGTGTAGGTGATGGGGGCAACCAAACATAGCCTTGTATCAAGGATTCAAACTTTGAGGGCGATCCCACTTGCTGCCAAAGGATTTCAGATAATAAAAACCCGACTTTAAGCACATAAACAAAAGTAGGTATGCTGAATTGATTAGAAGATCTTGAAGAAATCAGGTAATCGTAGGTTGCCCTATAGTTACTACTAGCATCACTCAGTAAGTGATTTAAGTCGCCTTCCCCAATTTCCCCTATAAAAGCATATCGAAAAGCAGGAGCTGACTTTAAATGCTCTCGCAAAAAGTTTTGCAGTTCCAAAATCTGAAAATACCGATAGTTAGCTTCTTGTCTGTTAACAGGAGTCCAGTTTATCGAATTTACAGACAAGGTACACCACCAGTTACCCTCACAGTCCTGCTTAATCTCTGCATGACATTGAGACTTAATACTACTGTTTTTTAGAGTCCAAGAAACTGCATCAAAATGTCGCGAAAAGAATTCAGCTTGTTGTTTGCTTCCACATTCAGCTAGGAAGATAATCGTCATTCTAAATCCTCATTTAATCTATGTTGTTGACCCAACTATGCAAATGAAGACGATAACCTTGGCGAACTCATTGTTTCAGCATAACTACTTATTATGCGGAAACTTTCTATATCAATACCCCAAATCGGGTGATTCTACGGAATTTTTCTATATAACATTCATATTTGGGTATTATATAGAATTTTTCCACATAACATCCTCAATTAGAATCTTTAAAGCGGCTTAACAACGAGCGCGATCGTCCTTCACACGGCGGCGATCGCGGTCCACTTGATTCCTCTTATGATAGAGGCTACGGAATTGGGAGCACCCTTAACAGAATTCACAATACACAATATTAGACAACAGTAGGGGGCGCAAGTAATGCACCCTACTGGCTGCACCAAACTATTGACTAGCTCAAACATGCCGGGCTTCTGTGAAACTTTCAGCCACTGCACCGCACGACTCAAACGCTTTACTGGCACCTGGCGGCGTGATTTCATAACCAGCACAGATACAGCAAATTGTGATGATGGCGGCATACCTGCAATGCCCCTATGAGTGTAAGTATGCTGTAACCGTTGTAATTGCGTTTCTACTGCGCCAAACTATCCTTCACAATTTCTGCCAATCAATAGGTAAAGTCACAATCGGTTCCCCGACACCAGTCAATTTTCGAGATTCTCACCATCAAGTTCTACTAAAAATTGCTACTGATGCCGCTTGGTTACTTTCTCTACCTTATAACTCTCTCAATCTGGAATTCATTTATCAACGTTATCTCTATTTAATTTCTCAAACTTTTCCATATCCTACTAATCGTGCCGCTGTCAATCGTGATTTACTTGAGATGCTGACAATACACTACGGGCGCTGATTTGTTAAAATCGCTACAATGCTCTCTGGAGATTTCCCAACCTCATCATTGTTGGTTGTTCAAGTTACTCCGTCCCCAAAGCAGTTGTCATCCCCTTCACCATTTACTGTTTATCCAATTTTGGGGCTAGTGCGCCCCTGGGCTAAACCTGCTAAAGCAAGCCAGCCTTATATATAAAGTCGCCCAGCCCAAAATATTTATCGTTAAGGCTGTCACGACTGGGTATTACTACACGAGTAGTATAGATTGTAGTGCTACCAAACCCAGTCGTGACAAGGCTGGCAAATTTAAGTAATTATGTGATAACCCAGCAGTTTTGCCAATTTCCTCTTGAGAACACACAATCATACGACTTATTCACCCTCTCAAATTGACCCAGAAACTTTCAATCCCTAACACTATACATATCTAATTGTTTCTGACAATAGGTAAACTTACTTGTGTGACACTTTAAGACTTTATTATTTTCAGTTTTTCTGGTTTGGGGTTGACCATTCTCAAACTTCAAGACTTTATTATTTTCTAAACCAAACCATAAGTACGTTATTTCAAGGCTTTCAGAACTCTGAAACTTCAAGACTTTATTTTAAATGTACACTTACAGCCATTCACACTTTTGTTACGAAAGATCCGACTAATGCATAGCTCCAAGGCTTAGGGTTAATCCGCAATCGCCGTAACTCGTTGCAAATCTCTGCAATCTGCTGCTTGGTAGGCTCTTGCGAATTTGAACCGACTTCGACCGATAGCGGGGAAAGTTGCTCCTCATGAAGGTCTGGTTTGTTAGTCGAGTCAATCTCTTCCAATTTATCAACGCAATTTTAAACATACAGCAATAGTACATATTTGTGTAAGATATTGCTGTGGTAAATTTAGAGTTTCGTCGCTAACCATTAAGTCAGTCAATTACGGGAAAATCCCACAGCCAAACATGAAAATTCCGCTTCCTCCTGTTAAGAGTTCCCCGTTAAGAGTTCCCTATTTTCAAGCTAGCTGTTAGAAAAAACCGAGCCAGCCTTTATTAATATAGTTTTCTGACAAAGTCTGGAATTAAACGATTCTATAGAGGGGCAAAGACAGCAGGGTTGGGTTGAAATCAGACTCGCCTTGCTTGGTCAACCTTAAATAATTTGTCCTAGTTTGGCTCAACGCCAGAGGTAGGTGGCGAGTGGGTATGTCGGCAAAGTCATACAATTCTCCCTTATGTACAAACCTGTTCGCCATCTTTTAGCCAGTGGCAGGAATATAAATCACTATGTCTGCACCATTTAATAATTTGAGAAATAAGGGTATTATCCTTGCAATGCTTGGGGTTGGAATAGGAGCAGTAATCTGCCTATTTCCCAATAGCAACAACATTGTTAAGACATTAGGAGCCTGGTTAGCGGTGGGTTCAATAGGTTCGTTGGTAGCTACTCAGTTTATTGTTGATTCGGCTGAAAGCCTCTATGAAACTTTGCGTGAGGAAAATGAAAAAAAGTTTTTAAAAACTTACAAACAGATTCAAGAATTAGAATCGCAACAGAAAGTGATTCAAGCTTTAGAAACTGAGTTACAAATTGCATGTAGCAAGCTTAAAAAGCGTGAGAACAGTAACTATGAATCTACTATAAGTTTTATCCAGGCAAACTTTGACGAATTTCAAAGCCAGATATCAAAACTACTTGAAAGGGCAAATAAACAATATCCAGAAATGAAAACATTGATGAAACTCACATCGGATTTTGATAGCTATATTAAAGATTATTCAGCACAAATAAAAGTATTAAGTAACCAGTCTAGTGCTAAAGAATTGATTGAATCATCGTTAGCAGTTCAATACGGCGTTATTTATTATGGCTCGCTCTTAAAAGTAAAAATACTTAATTCTGTGATTATTTATCTACGCCAGCAACTGGATAATGAACTGTTATGAGTGGTTGTATCTCTATAGTTTTGTTCATCCTAAAACAGGACAAACTGAAGAGACTGGATAAGTAGCCACTTTTTTTTGGCAATCGCAGAACAATATACGGCAAGAGAAAGAGACAACAAAGGAGCTATTCAAAAAAATCCTCTCCAAAAAAACAAAAAAATTAATAATTATTAACTTTGTTTAATTTATTGATGAAAATTTTATTATTTAATTATTTGATGGTTCCAAGTTTGACACTTTTTCATCATAAGATTTTTGTAGTTTTTTAATATTGAAACAAATTTTCCATATAGCTATCAGGAGTTGACATGAGAAGATATCTACGAAAGAACTGTTGCAACTAATCATATCCAACAAGAGTTTGGATTTTGTGTGACAACGGTGAAATGGCTCATTTAGACGCAAAACAATGAATAATTTTAACAGCAGTCGCTTGTGGGATGAGTAGTGAATAAATATTTGGTTTAGCTAAGACTATCTTCGATGTACCCAATGAGACAATCAACGCAGCTCTGGATGAGGTTGGTAAAAAGCTATATCCTAACTAAAAGTTTCACCCATTCCTCATCCAATCCAAGATGCGATCGCTCTGCACTTTCGGTGGCGATCGCCACTCAGATTTACAATGCGATTTGCTACACTTTGCAAAAATTATTAGTAAATTCTGAAAAAAGTATTAGGGATTATACTGAATTCAAGGCAAAGCGCTTCGACCTAAAACCTTCAGTGTGAGGTGTTTTGATGAAACAAAAAGACAATTTAATTGCAATAGTGCTGGTCATGGCAGTCGTACTCTCGTCTGTTCCTTTCATCAGCACTTGGTTGCTTGAGCAGTTTTTCCCCCCGATAATAATTACCAAAGAAAACTCAAAAGCAGAAACGATTAATAAATTAATTGTTTCAGGCAATGACTTTAGCGGTTACAGCACCTTTCGCAGTCAAGCATTTCAGAAAGGACTCAAAGAAGCTGGATTAGATAATGTACGTTATGAAGAGGAATTAGATTTTGGTAAATTAGCTGAAAAACTGAATAGGGGAGAAGCCAATTTTATCTTGACGACTTTAGATCAATTTCTCGTGCACAATACTCAAGGGAAAATAGTCGGACTGGTGGATACCACGGTCGGAGCCGATGCAGTCGTCCTGAATACGAAAAAATATCCGAATTTGAAATCACTGGTAGACCTACCTCAACTAATTCAGCAAGCAAATGCCAAAGGACAGCAGTTGAGCATTACTTTCGCTGGTGATACTCCCAGTGAATATCTAGCTATGGTTTTGAGCAGCAAATTTGAAGCGTTTAAACTGTCAGATTTCCAAATCAAAAAGGTGGCTGATGCTGGCGAAGCTTGGAAGTTATTAGAAGACCCAAATGAAAACGTAGCAGTTGCGGTACTTTGGGAACCTTATATCAGTCAGGCAAGGCAACAAGGACATACGGTAGTGCTATCCAGTAAGGATGCTCCAGGCATAATTATAGATATCATTGTTGCCTCCAATCGTCTGCTGCAATCTCAACCTTGGGTCGTCGAGCAATTTTTATCGGCTTATTACCGTGAAACCGAAGCCAATATACATGATGCTAAACGGTTACAGGCACAAATTACTGAAACTAGTAACTTACCCACCAATGATGCTGTGACAGTTATGCAAGGCATTGACTTTTTCACTTCTGTAGAAGCCCAAAAATGGCTAACAGATGGTACTTTAAACAGACGAATCCGCTCTACTGCGGCAGTGCTAACACTTGCAGGAAAGCTCAATCAAGTTCCCTTCAACTCAAAGGCTTTGTATACGCCTGAATTAATTGCCCAAGCCGCACAAAACACAAAAAATCTCATTGAGGAAGTACGCCCTGACAATCCGGCACTGGCAAAGAAGCTAGAAGGTGAGGCTAGCGCTTCTATCACGACTGTCAATCCTAGTCAAATTGCAACTGCTCCTAGTATCGGCAACTTGCAATTAAAAGGAGAAGTCAAATTCGCAACTGACTCTGCCTTGCTTACAGATAAAGGACAGCAAACCCTAAATAGACTGGCTCAGGAGATTGCAGAGTTTAACGAACAAACAGTTGCCCTACGAGTGATTGGTCATACATCTCGGACTGGCGATGCTGCCGCTAACCAAAAGCTCAGCCAAGCACGAGCAGAACAAGTGCGGAATTATCTACGCAAGCGGGGTCTTAAACACAACATCATAGCTGTTGGTAAAGGTTTTACCCAGCCGCTACCAGGATTTGTTGCTGATGACCCACGCAATCAACGTACAGAAATTCGCTTAGTTCGCGTTAATTGAGTTCAGAAGTTTTGATCGCCAATTCCTAACCTTAGGTGAGAGTTTTCCGTGTTCCCACGAGGTTGTATGAAACTACGCACCTTACTAGCTTTGTTAGTTGTTTTTTTAGTCAGTTTAATTGTTAGTGTCAGTTGTACTCGAAGTGAACAAGTCTCCAGTCCTAGCACTCCCAACACCACGCCTGTAACATCCGCACCAATTAAATTAGGTTTGAATATTTGGGCTGGTTTTTTCCCTTGGCAAGTAGCTAAAGAAGAAAAGCTATTTGAAGCCAACAAAGTTAATGTAGATTTGAAGTGGTTTGATGCTTATTTAGATTCCATCAATGCCCTCAGAGCAGGTCAACTAGATGCTAATGGACAAACACTCAACGATGTCATTAGCTCTGTAGCAGCAGGTTCCGACCAAGTTATTGTTTTAGCGATCGACAACTCAACTGGCAGTGACAAAATTATTGCCCGCGAAGGAATTAATAGTGTTGCTGAGCTCAAAGGTAAAAAAGTTGCTGCTGAAGAAGGAACTGTTGACCACTTTCTATTACTTCTAGGATTGAAACAAGCGGGTTTAACTCAAGCAGATATTCAGTTTCGACCGCTGGAAACAGGTGCTGCTGCTGCCGCTTTTGTTGCTGGTCAAGTGGATGCGGTTGGGGTGTTTGCACCATTTACTACAAAAGCTTTATCACGCCCTGGTAGCAAAGAACTATTCAGTTCTAAAGATTTTCCAGGTGCAATTTCCGACCATTTAGTTGTTAGCCGAAAAACGCTCAATGAACGTCCTCAAGATATTCAAGCTTTGGTGAATAGCTGGTTTGCTACTTTGGATTTTATGAAAGTAAACTCAAAAAAATCTTACGAAATCATGGCGAGACGCGCTGGAGTTTCTATAGATGAATATAAGCAGTTTGAGAAAGGAGTTACACTCTTTGGATTAGAAGAGAATTTAAAAGCATTTCGTCTTGGTGAAGACATGACATCCCTACAGTATGCTGCTGAAGAAATTAGCAAATTTCTCGTTAGCACTGGTCTAGCCAAACAAACACCTGACTTAAGCAAATTATTTGACGAGCGGTTCGTCAAAGCCTACGCTGCCAAGCAAAAAACATGACTCAAAACGCAGAAGATTTACAGGCAATATATTCTAAACATCCTCAGAAAATGTTGCCACCATCTGTTTTTTGGCGCATCGCTGAAGACATTCCTCCTTTTGTTGCATGGATTTTAATGTTTTTGTCCATCACTGTTGTTTTGGTGCTGTGGTGGGCTATCACTAGTACTGGTTTTATTTCACCACTATTTCTCCCTTCTCCTGGTCAAGTTTGGGGTGCTTTTCAAAGGCTTTTGGCAAGTGGAGATTTGCTTATAGATATCACTTTTAGCGTGTTTCGGGTATCAGTTGGATTTGCACTGATGGTTGTTGTTTCGATTCCCATCGGGGTAGTAATGGGTTCTTTTGCAAGTATTCGTGCGTTATTTGAACCCATTATTGGCATTGTGCGCTATATGCCTTCCCCTGCATTTATCCCTTTACTGATTTTGTATTTTGGTGTGGAAGAAACGTCAAAAATTATGCTGATTTTTATCGGTAATGTGTTCTTCAACATTCTAATGGTTATGGATGCTGTCAAGTTTGTGCCCAAGGAGTTATTGGATGCCACTTACACTTTGGGTGCAAAAAAAAGACAGATTTTACTGCAAGTTATCTTTCCATTTATTCTCCCCACCGTTATTAATGCTTGTCGAGTAAATATGGCGGGGGCTTGGAACTTGGTCATTGTTTCTGAATTAGTGGCGGCGACAGAAGGTTTAGGTCGCCGGATTAGTATTGCTCAAAGATTTCTCAAGACTGACGAAATTTTTGCGAGTTTAATTGTGATTGGATTGATTGGTTTAGCAATTGATTTATTATTTCGATTGTTACTGTACGTAAGTTGTAAATGGGCTGTAGACTAATTAAATTTCTCCTAATTAAGCCAGGGGAAAGGAAGACGGGTGTTTATGACGGGTATTTATGAACTTCAATTTAGACCTCAAAAGAACTGCTTTAATCAGCATTGATTTTCAAACATATGTCTTTACAGGTGGTTGTTTACCAATAGTGGGAGCAGCAGAAGTACTGCCAAAAGCTAAGCAAGTTCTTGCTGCCGCTCGACAAGCCAGACTGCCTATTATCCATACTCAGGAAGTTCATCGTAAAGAAATGGTAGATTTTGGTCGAGAGTTGGATGGTGCAGAGCCAGTTCACTGTTTGGAAACATGGCCTAGTACTGAAATTTATACAGAACTCGCTCCCATTGAAGGAGAGTTTGTTATTGCCAAGCGCCGCTATAGTTGCTTTTTTAGCACGGATTTGGAAATTCTATTGCGAGGGTTAAAAGTTGAAACTTTAGTTTTTATCGGTACCATGACTAATGTCTGCGTGCACTATACAGCCGTAGACGCCCACCAACGAGACTATTATTTTCATGTGATTGCAGACTGTTGTGCTGGCTCTGATTGGGAGGCTCACTGGTCTGCCCTCAAGGCTATGGAATACCTACAGGCAGGTGCTTGTATTTCACATACAGACTTCCTGAAGGCTACTAAAGTATCAAAAATGGAAGGACACAATTAGTTAAAATTCTAGACAAACAGCTATTTTCTAGCTTTTATTTTTCAAACAAAACAGCATCTGGTAAGGATTTGAAGGCGATTGAACACCAAAAGTATCAACAAAACTTAATAATTAAGTGAATCAGAAACTTGCAATACACCATTAGGGATCTGTTGAAGTAGCGATCGTCCCAAGAGGTGTGGCTTAACACGCTTTTTGGGTTGTTGTCAAAACAGGGGTGAAGTTGGCACTGTTGTGAGGAGCGATCGCTGTGCTGGGAGCTGAACGCAGATGAGTGATGAGTGATGAAATATGCAACTAGTCAGTAGTATTAGCTACTTATTCTACACGAGCAATCCTCGACTGCTGTTTAATTGCAAACTGAAGAAGGTACGCTCGTCATCTCAATACTCGAAGTAGCAACACTCGTGTGAGCGATCGCCTTTGTTTATCGAGGCAATGGAAACTGTCGCATCATCTGTTCAATCTCCACTGCCTCCCCTTGTGGTGTATAAACGACTCGACCCTGATTGGCCAGGTGGTTGATACGGCGCTGTTTATTGTGATTGCCTTCACAGGTGTAGAAGGTTTTTCGGGCAGCTTGCTCTGGACGCTGATCGTTTCCAACTACCTGTTTAAGTGCGGCGTTGAGATTCTGTTTACACCCATCACCTATTGGATCGCGGGCTGGCTGAAGTAGCAGGAACACGAAGACTACTACGATCGCGAAACCGACTTTAATCCATTTCGGCTGGTGGGTCGGTCTTGATCGCTGTGGCCTTATCACTTGAGCTTGATCAGATCAATGTTATGAAGTTGCCGATCACTGGAGGGGATTTTATTGCTTAAGTGACCCGAAGCGATCACCTACAAGAATAACCAATACGGTCTTCCACTGGGCGTTCTTATTTGGGTGTCGTCTGCGTACTCAAGCTTCAAGTTTGTTGTATATAAGATTACCCATTCTCGTCATTACCTTTTTACTAGACATAGGTGATACATAGTTACACTTGATCGCTGCGCAACTGAAGAAGGTAGACTCGTCATCTCAATACTCGAAGTCGTAACCCCGATTGTGAGCGTAAGCCCTCCTTACTCGGAGCATCAGAAACCGCCGCGACGGGGCGTGCACATCCACCGCAAGGGGTGAAGGCTTCTTAACAACGCCTTGTGAGGAGGGCGATCGCACAAGAATCCAACTGCCAACTTCACCCCTGGGGAGGACAATCACTCAAATAGCGTGTTAAGCTAAACCCCCTTAAATAGGCATGAGGGCAGGACGCTCTTAGCACAGGGGAGGAATATTTCCAGTTTTGCTCGCTCTCGCTCTGACTAATGCATAACCGTTGAAAAATAAATCACTCTGAGATCGTAAGAAAAATCAATGCGCTTAAGCGCTTGAGAAATGTAAATTATTACTACCCTCCTGGGCGTATCCAAAACATTACAGGCACTATTTGTGATCAACGCGATTAAATACACCCTGTCTGAAAGTCAGATGCCCTCAGCCTGGTATAACATTCAGGCAGACTTACCGACACCCTTACCGCCCGTACTGCACCCTGGTACGGGACAACCAATTACACCACAACAGTTGGCTCCACTGTTTCCAGAAGCACTAATTCAGCAAGAAGTTAGCCAACAACGCTGGATTGAAATTCCTGACGAAGTACAGTCAATATACCGACAATGGCGACCTACTCCCCTTTACCGAGCTAGAAGACTCAATTGTTGGAGGATAAGCAGCGTTCTTATCTACATTTATGACGCGCGGCTCCTGGTTATGCTCAGCCTTTAAAACCTTACGGAAAAAGCGTTCTGCCACCCGTGCATCCCTTTTGGCAGTGAGCATGAAGTCCAAGGTGTTTCCTGGTGAATCGACAGCCCGATACAAATACTTCCAGTTACCCTTCACCTCAATATATGTCTCGTCAACCCGCCATGAGTCATTAGTTAGTTTCAGGTAAGGTCGGCAGCGCTTGTCCAGTTCTGGAGCATAAGCCTGTACCCAACGATACACCGTTGTATGGTCTACCAAAAGACCCCTCTCCACCATCATCTCTTCAAGGTTGCGGTAACTGAGGGGGTAGCGCAAGTACCACCTGACACACAACAGTATGATGTCCGATTGGAAATGACGCCACTTGAAGGGGTGCTTTGGGTTCATGGGTGCAGTGGGGAATGGCAAGCAATACTAAGTACAAATACTACTCCTCCCAGTCTACCACTGGTTTTTGCAACACTACCGTTTGCAATTGCTTTTGTAATTTCTGCCGAGGTTCCGTCATTAAAGGGTAAGCTTTCGGGCAGGCAGCGATAAGACTTTATTATTTTCTAAACTAAACCATTAGTACGTTATTTCAAGGCTTTTAGGAGTCTGAAACTTTACGATTTTATTTTAAATGTACACCATCTAATCTGTTAATCGACACATTACCTCTTTCTTGGCTGTGGCAATGATAGGGTGATAATCCCTGCAAATATCAGCAAGGCTCCAATAATGCTCCAGAAGGATAGCTGCTCTCGTAGCAGGAAAAATGCAATTCCCGATGCAAAGATTGGTGTGAGCAAATTTAAGGTTGTAGTCAAAATAGGGGACAGTTGTTTAGCGGCATACCCATAGCAGAAAGTTGGAACGACGGTCGATAAAACACCTAATCCTAAAGCAATAAAGAATTGATGAGGCTGAATAAAATGAGTAAATAAATCAGGAGAAGAAAGTACAACAACAGGTGTAATCAAAAAGGAACCGATAGCAAATGTTGTGAAAGCAACGGTGGCGGGATTTAGCGTAAATTTTGCACCTGCGTAATGCTTGAAGAGAGAGGCATAACTCAGTGTGATACACGCTGAAAGAAATGCAAAGAAAAGACCTGTCAAATATTCAGATTGACCATCTGAGCTTCCCTGGAGCTTTGGTAAAACGAAAAGGACT
Source organism: Fischerella sp. PCC 9605 (assembly GCF_000517105.1). Lineage (GTDB taxonomy): Bacteria > Cyanobacteriota > Cyanobacteriia > Cyanobacteriales > Nostocaceae > PCC9605. Next base: position 182,308 of record NZ_KI912152.1, read on the forward strand.
AACCCGGTAAAGGAAGTCAACGCACCGAACAGTTCCAAAAGTTTCAACTGCTTTTTAATGAAAGCCTTGGCCACTAACCCGATAATGGGTGAAAGCCCCACAATCAGCACAACATCGCTGACAGGTGCAAGCTGAAAAGCCCGAACTGCAAACAGATAGTAGAACATCATCAAACTAGACAGTAATAGGCCTATCGGTTTACGAACGAGCGCCAGAAAGTCTGACAGGAGTTGACGATGAATGAGGAAAATCGGTAGCGTTGTCAAAAAGGCAACCAACAGTCGAATAGATAGAACCTCAAAAGTTGTCAGATTAGTAAGTAGTTTGACGAATGTTCCTGTGAGTCCCCATCCGAGTGCAGCAAGACAACCAGAACCAAGTGCAAGGGTGCGAGAGTTTGAGGACATGTTTAATTTTTACTACTGCTAATGTAAATCCAAAATCGCTTGGGAAAGTAGGTCAGGGCATTTCTTTCCAGCAGGTCGCAACACATAGGCAACTCCTTGGAATGTACTCTAAACAGGGCGCAGTACTCTTAACCTGCTCCAACAGATTGATGGAGGTAACTGAATTGTTTGAGCATACCTTCAGTTAGTTCCACAACTTTAGCTGGTTAGTTATTTTTGTCTAGATGCACTAGTTGCTATTCTCTTTAATAACTAAAGTCGAATTAATTCTACTTACCAGCTTTTGAAAAGCAGAAGAATAGGCAGATGGTTCTCGAAAATCTTCTACACTACTTGGGAAAATATGCCTGGGAAGATCGCTGTTTTGCACCCAAATCGGAATTAGCCAATTTCGACCATGAATTGCTTCGTCTATAATCACATCGTTCCAGTCGGAAACAGCAGCCGTTCCCGATTTTGACGAGCTTGAAAATATTAGAATAATAGAATCTATACGTCTTTTTACAGAGTGAAGTCGCTCTAACAAAGTTTGATCGGGAGGCGTACTGATGCAGTCCTCCCAAATCTCATAGCCCAAAGCTTTAAGATCGCCAGCCAAGCGAGAAACAAATAAATCGTCGCTGACTGCATAACTCAAAAATATTAATGACATTGCGCTCACTCGTTTAATACTTTTTTTATGCCAATGAAGTTCAAAAACAATAATTTATTTTTGAAAAAATGCTTGCCACTTTGGGCAGATACTTTCTTTATTTTTTCAGAACTCACAGAAGTGAGAAAATTAGCTTAGCTTATACGAGTACCATTTTCTACAACAGTATTTGGTTCTAATAAAATTGTGCCATGAGTCTTACAGACGGCTGCCAATACTAATACTTCAGATTTAACACCAGCTACTCTTTTAGCGGGGAAATTGACAACAGCGATAATCTGCTTTCCAAGTAATTCCTCCTTTGTATAGTTCTGAGTAATTTGGGCAGAACTAGTCTTTTGTCCCAATTCGCCAAAATCTATTGTCAGCACATAAGCCGATTGTTTCGCCTTAAGGTTATCTGTAACTTCAATAATTTGACCAACTCGAATATCTACTTTAAGAAAATCAGAAAAAGTGATCTCTTCTAAAGTTGTTAAAGTTGATTCCTCTGTTTTCATTGCCATATATACAAGTTGCGTCTTCTAGGATAATATCATAATTGTTCAGCACTAGCCTTTTAACTTGAGACAGGTAAAATAGTGGCAGTTTCAGCCCTAACACAATGAACTGCCCGTATTGTTAAAGCACCAATTATGTTGAACTCAGTTAAATTAAATTGTTGTAGCAAGCAACACAGTTTCCGGCAAAGGATGGATTAAAAAAGCATATTCTTCCACCACTTTGTTGCTTATCAAGTGTTCTTGAATGATCCGCTCAATCACTTCCGGGGTTGCCTGACGATACCAAATACCATCCGGATAAACTACCAGAATCGGTCCAGAGCAACAAACTCGCAAGCAGTTGGCTTTTGTTCTAAAGATGCAACTGGGAGTTTGGTTTGAAGGCTTATCAAGGTTTAGCTCCAAAAGCCGCTTTTTCAAGTATTCCCAAGATTCCAAACTAGCTTCTTTTGAGCAGCATTTAGCACCTGTCTGGTCAGTACAGATAAAGACGTGTCGCTCAATTTTAGCTAGTCCTAAGCTCTGTACACGAGTAAGCAGGGCATCGTTGTTTTGGGGAACATCGATTTTTGCTGCTTTAAGACTGGACTGCATCATTATATTGTTAGTCATTGTTAATAACTGGGAGGAAAGCTAACAAAAACAGCGTCCCTGCCCAGATAGAGTAAGCAGTAAGTTCTAGTGCGGCTGGTGCGGTTACTTCAAAGCCCAGATACAAACCATACGGGCCTACTGTATTCCTATAGCACAGATGCTAACGAATCTGGGTTATATCCTTGCACCAAGAATAGTTCAAAGCGTAGGCCTTCTCAAATGCCTTAAGGAAAGCAGGAATCTGATTCTCCGAAACGATTTTTTCTATCATCCCAGCGGTCATTTTGATGTGATATGGTTCCGCAGGATCTGTGCCACCAACATGAGTTTTGAAATAAGATAAACTGTCATTTTTTAAATGACAAACAGCTGAAATACTTTCCCACAACGCATTGATCATCTGTCCAGCATGAGTCTCAAAAGCTACCATGTAAGCACAACGAACTACTGAATTTAAACTAGACAGACCTTCATAAAGATTATGAAGGTACTCTTGAGTTACCTTAGAGTAGCTAGGCTTGAGATCCTTACCAAATATTACACGGATGTCTTTCTTCAAAAGATTTGAATGAAAGTATTGTTTTGTGTCAAGAATTATTGGTAAACCTGTCATCCCATGTTCAAGAAGGATACTATGACCACCAGTTTCATCCCAGCAGAGAAAATTGCCTACTACAGTTGTTGTCTCAATATGCTCGCTAACATCAACATCTCTATCAATAGAATGGAAGATTAATTCTTTCTGAGAACCCGCCTGTAGATAAGGAAATGCTTGTGACATTGCTAGGTAGTTTTTGAGTACTATCTCCAAATTTTCTAACGTTACTTCCCTAGAGAAAGGATGCACTTCAAACTTCTGTGACAAAATATCTGAGATTTGCTTGTGAATTTGTTCGCTGGTCTGTAAATGTTCTGTGAGCAACATAGAAATTTCCTTTTACTAGACTAATAAGTCTGCAACAAATCAGGTCAAACTTGCGACGCTCTCGTCGGAAGTTCTACCGTACAAATGCACTAAATATCCTGAAAAAGATTTTGCTGTAATGGTTTGAGCGCTTATGAAAACTGTATACCTATCCCTCTTTCATCACTTTCTTCGTAGAAAAATCTAGAATCCTTGCTCTATAAGCTTTTCGCCAAAAAGCTATAATTTTGAGATTTGGAACGAAAATAAACGCTTAAACCCGCTTCCCATATGAGGTTTAAAAATAGCACTCGATTTTTTGTTCCCGAGAGTGATGGAAGAGCGCTATGTAGATTTTTGGTTTCTGCTTGCTTACACCAACCTTATTCAATCTACAGCCTTCTGCGCCAACGCAGACACGGCTGAGGCTTATATATGCCTACAGTTCTTGTGGAGCAATTGCTGTATCCTTTTCAGGGCAAGAGTTTGAGTGTATTTAGTACATCTGTACGGAATAACTTCCATCTAATACACTAGCAATGTTTTGATAAAACTCAGGTTGAGCAAAACCCAGATTTCTGTCCTGGGATAATACCAAAGAGCATGAGAGTGAACAATCTACAACGCAAGTATAAAACCAGCTAGATGCATTTAACTCTACAGCCAAAATTGAAGAAGCTTCTCAGACCATACATTTGAGCGCAGAATTACTAAAAATGCCAAAGATAATGCAATGGCTAATAAATAGTGTTCAAATTTTACGAGAAATCTGGAGTCTGACCTTCTAATGCTTGGAGATGTTTTACAAACTCTTCACCATCACTATTGTGTTCTTTAGCAAGTTGTTCTGCAAAAAAAGCATCTCCAGAAATAATAGCTTCGACCAAAAGTTTATGTTTTTCTACAATTTGCTCTAAATTTGGAAGAAGAGCGTTACAAGATGCAATATACAGTCGTATTTGTTGCTCAACTATTTTGTACTGCTCCTGTAGTCGTTGATGACCTGATAGGTGAATAATCGTTTTGTGCAATGAATAATCTGCATCTGCAAGTTCCCCCCGTTCGCCATTCTGTGCAGCCAGTACTAAGCGCTCAAGAGCAGCATTAAGGACATTAGCTTTATCTGCTGTCATTGCAAGAGCTGCTAACTGTGCAGCCAAACCTTCAAGTACATTCCGAAGTGTGTACAGTTCCCAAGCATCCTGCGAATTCAATTCTGGTACAATGCAGCCCCTATACGGAAACTGCACCACTAAACCTTCATAGATAAGCTGTTGCAAAGCAGACCGTATAGTTGCTCGGCTGAGGTTGAGTTGTTCAGCTAACTGAACTTCGAGTAGGCGATATCCGGGAGGAAAAGCCCCACTGAGTATTTGCTCTCTGATGACATCAGTAGCTTGGTTCTCCAGACTTCGGGGTACTACTACTAGATTCGAGCGCTTGTCTTTCATATAAGTTTCACTTCAACACCCAATCTGCAGATTGAATTCATTGTGGAGTGGATTGAACTGCATATGACAAAACCAGCGGAATAAACTGGTCAGTTGCTTTACTCAGATGCGTTTTGGTTGTACAAAGCAGGTGAACACCTCACATAAGTAAGCATATAGACAATCTGAGAAATTGTCAACAATCTACAATCTAGAATGAATTGAACTCAACTAGTTTTTAACAAATGTCGAGTATCACGCTATTTGGGGTCTTGGCAGAGAGCAAAAATTTTCACTATCGAAACATACATTAACGACGCAGGCAACTAAATTTCGGGGTAAAACAATAAACTTCGTTTATATAATAATTAACCCTTAAAAGCTACTAAGTGAACCGACTGGAAAAAACCGAGCCAGCCTTTATTAATTAGTTTTCTTCCAAAGTCTATCGTGGAGGTCTTCCCAGCCAGCAGGACTGAGACAAGGCTGGCTCGGTTTTTTGTGTCTGTGTCTATGTGCTTATTACGGAATTTTGACATAATTAAAAACTATTAATGAGCGGCAGGGTTTGTTGAGTTTGGAGATCTGAAACCCTTTGAGTGCAAACATTACAGCAAGGGCACGTAACTTTCTGTTCGGTTGCTACTCGCACACATTGTAGATTGTTGACAATGTACAATATAGTCTATATGCTTATTGGGAGATGGGGGGATGGGAAAAAATCGAGAGAAACATAACCCTCGTCGCCCAAAAGCTCCCTCGACTCAAGAGCTGCTACGCAATGGCTGTTGTGGGAAATAAAACGGCCTTGCAAAACCCGGATTTATTTTATTTGCCTAGCGGATTGTCCAAAGTTGTCATTATCATAATCGGCACTGAAGACGATCCGGTTATATAAGGAGATGTGAAATGCAACCAAGGCTACATCGACTCGAAAAACTGATCGGCACTCCTCTTTTCGAAAGCATTCTCTGGGGGCACGAGTATGATCTCAGCGGATTGGACAATGATTTACGTAGCAGAATTGAAACGCAGCAGTTTAGAAGAATTGTTTTTTACGGCATGGGGTGCTCATCGGTCGTCTCAGATATAGTCAAAGGCTTTTTCAAAAACCAAGGCATTCCCGTGCATGTCGATGTTATCAATGATTATGATGTCTCTTGGTTTATGGACGAACAAGCATTGCGGGATGAGAAGACTTTAACCATAATTGTCTGTTACAGTGGTTGGTCGAGAGAGCCGATCATGTTTTATCACAAAATGAAGGAGCTAACTAAAAATAGAAATCTCATCGTTTTGTCTGGAGGTGGAAAGATTGCTGACATCGCTAGGGAGGACGCAACTTCCTTAATCTTATATAAACTTAGGCACGCTGATCGAGAATATCCGCTATATCATGTTCAGCAATTTTTCTCCATTTTTCTTGACCTGTTTTTTAAGCTCAAGATAACCAAGTCTTCATATCAAGCGGAGTTAAACGAGGTTGTCGCCTACTTGAAGGAGGAATTCGACAGAAACACCCTCAAGCAAGCAGAAGAAATTGCGACGAGACTGAGAGACAGTGAGATAGTGTTTCTAGCTACACCCAGGTGGTACGTTCCCTTGCTTAAGCAAACGACCATGTTTTTCAACGAAATTGCCATGGTTCCTGCGCATCGAAATCTGTTGCATGAATTCACCCACACCGAAGTCGCGGCCTTTTCTACCCCAAAAAACAAGCTATCCGTTGTCACATTTCGCGATTCTGATGATGATATGTACTCGAGAGATAAAGTTGATATTCTGGCGAGGATGCTAGGAGATAAGGCTGTAGCGCAAAATCAAAGTATCGAGTTCGTGAACATTGAGCTAAATCAAAAAAACTTCTTCCATCGCTTTTTCTTTGCACACTTCTTCACTGTCTACATCGCCTATTTTCTCGGCAAATACAACGACGCTGAAGGAAGGGACTTAATCTCGATTACAGCAGGGAATCCGTGGTGGAGCCAAAAGTCGATTGAAGCCTTTCCAAGTTGCACGGATATCCCAGGTGTATTGGAGCCTCAAGAAGCACAGGAAGAGGCGCTAGTGTAGAGACCTTGACCTGACTGACGGATGGCTTGAATCGGGCGGGACTGGAGACCGGGGCGCCGAAGCCATGCGGAGTGTAGCGTCCCGGCCGGAGCCACTGGAGAGATCGCCATGTGCCCCTGTTGAGCCTCGGCGTTGGCGGCCAGCATGATGACGGCTCACCAGGTACGAGATCGAGCTCGAATCGTGCGATGCGGCGCGGGGCATCCCCCGATCTTATCGTTGCACGATTTCCAGACTGTCGGTTCCGACGCTCGCTGCTCGAACTTCCTCAGCCAGCACGGCGAGTTATCGCGCTGTCGCACCCGGATTTTGGCCGCTGGCCACGGGCACAGAATTTTGGCGCGGTTTATGACCTCGTGCGTCTCTAGCTCGATCGGCTGGGGCAATCGGATGCGCGCGGCCGACGCCGCTCGACAATGCCGTTGAGGATGTGCTGGCGCCGCGACGCGAATCCATCGCTGCCTGCCCTCGCCTTTGCGGATGTTGTCGATATCCCAGGCGGCAGGCACGGCAGTACGATCAACATGCGTAAACTCATGATTGCTTTTGCAATCGCCACACTCAATGTCCGTACCCCACTCCACCCCCGCTCCCTCTGACCGATCGCTGCGCGGTTCGCTGCTGCTTCTTGCGAGCGTCGCAGGCGCTGCGATAGCCAACATTTACTACAATCAGCCGCTTCTCGACAGCTTCAGCCAGTCGTTTCCACAAAGCGCGCCGTGGATCGGCGCAGTGCCGACCGTGACCCAGCTCGGCTTCGCTGTCGGCATGTTGCTGCTCGCCCCGCTCGGCGACCGCATTGACCGTCGTCGTCTGATCCTGCTGCAAATCGCGGGCATCTGTGTCGCTTTGCTCGTGGCGGCCACCGCGCCTACGCTGCCTGTACTGATCGGCGCGAGCCTCGCGATCGGAATGCTCGCCACGATGGCGCAACAAGCAGGACCGTTCGCCGCCGAACTCGCGCCACCCGTACAGCGCGGCCATGCGGTCGGCAGCGTGTATAGCGGCCTGCTGCTCGGCATCCTGCTCGCGCGTACGGGGGCTGGCTTTGTTGCCGAGTATTTCGGCTGGCGAGCTGTATTCGCCGCCTCGATCGTCACGATGCTCGTCCTGGCTGTCGTGGTAGCCACGCGCCTGCCACCCAGCAAGCCGACCTCGACGCTGCCCTACGGCAAGCTGCTGGGCTCGCCGTGGTACCTAGCCGTCGATCTGCGCGGATTACGCGAAGCAGCGCTTACCGGTGCCGCACTGTACGCGGCCTTCAGCCTCTTCTGGTCCGTGCTGTCGCTGCTGCTGGCCGGCGCACCGTTTCATCTCGGACCACAAGCCGCAGGGCTGTTCGGCATTGTCGGTGCGGCAGGTGCTTACGTTGCGCCGTGGGCCGGTATCCTCGCAGATCGGCGTGGGCCACGCGCGGTCATCTCACTGGCTATTGCCCTCATCGCTGTGGCGTTCGTCGTGTTCGGCCTCTCAGGCGCGAGTATTAGTGGCCTCGTGATCGGGGTAATTGTTCTGGATATCGGCTTACAGATGGCGCAGGTTTCGAACCAGTCACGCATATTTGCCCTCAAACCGGAAGCGCCTAGCCGCGTGAACACAGTATACATGATGTGTTACTTCATCGGCGGCGCAGCGGGATCGGCGACGGGCGCGGTTGCGTGGCATGCGTTTGGCTGGACTGGCGCGTGCATCGCAGGACTGCTTTTCTCGGCACTTGCGGGGTGGAATCACATGCGCGGCCGCTAGAACCCGTTGCGGCGTCCTGAGGTGTCGGTGGGCCGGTAATTTCACGTGATTGGCGCAAAGGAGTTGCGGACGGAGCGGGAATGTGAGTCAGCCTATAATACTGTCCTCTGGCTGCCTGTAGCTGCACATCTAATGACGCAATCGAATTAAAATAGGATCGCAAACATCCGCGCCGTCATCGAGGCTCAGAATCTGCTCACGATTTGTGAGAATGAGGATGATAAATGCCGCTACAGTCAGTGTGGCTAAACAGCATCAAGTGGCTTTTTGGAGAAGAATGCACATGTTGTGGTCTAATCAGGTTGCAGTAGTGACCGGGGGCTCACGAGGCATCGGGCGAGCAACGGCGATACTGCTGGCACGGCGAGGTGCAGCCTTATGCGTAAACTATGTTGATTGCGCTGATGCGGCCGAGGCGGTTGCGAGCGAGATCAACTTGGGCGGCGGGCGGGCCATTGCGGTGCGCGCCGATGTTTCCGACGACGTTGCCGTAACGTCGATGATTGATCGCGTTACGTCCGAACTCGGTCCCGTGACGATCCTGGTCAACAATGCTGGAGTGGCTTTCGCGGCAACGCTCAACACTTACGACCGCGAGCAATTTGCGCGGATGCGCGGAGTGAATGCGGATGGCACCATTCATGCGACGCGGGCTGTGATGGGAAGCATGCGCGAACGGCGTTACGGCCGGATCATCAATATTAGCTCGATCGGGGCGATCGGCAACACGGTTCCCGGCACTACATTCTATGGCGCAACTAAGGCGGAGGTCTCGATCCTGACGCGACGCTTCGCGATGGAGCTCGGCCGATACGGCATTACTGTGAACGCCATTGCGCCGGGAACCGTCTACACGGACATCTGGGCTCAGCGCAATCTCAGCAAAGAGGAATGGGGCACGGTACAGAAGCAAATCGTTGAGCGAACCATGATGGGGCGCATAGGTGAACCAGAAGATATTGCCAACGCCGTGGCCTTCCTAGCTGCGCCGGAATCGGGTTGGATCACCGGACAGGAGTTGGTGGTGGATGGCGGGCGCATGGACTATATCGGCCATGGCTGATTGCTCGTAGGTTAGTGACTTGCACTCATCTGCGGCTGGGCTCGCAATCATCGCGTTGTAGAACACGTCTATCTTGATCGTGCGCTCGTCGCGGCTGCGGCAGCAGGGGGAGACTATCCCGAAGCACTGCTGGGCCACCCGGCACCAGTCGGCATTGAGCCGAGATCCTTGTAAGTGCGATTCGTTCTGGAGAAACCCATAATCTGAGGGGATTCCAGGCTTTGATAGAGTAACCAATCCAGGTTGAGTTCGCACTTTAATCCTCTATCAATGACAACTTGATATCCATGTAGGTGAAGTGAGTACCAAATGAAAACTAAGCCTACCGCCCTGGTGCGGGGTTGAAAGCACATAAACTACCAATAATGGTAGCCCCTACGGAAGAGACTGACTATCAAATTCGTAAAGCGGGGATGAAAGCTCCTACTGGGAAAATCGAAATACCCAATACGGTAAAACCTATTGGGCTAAAGGGTCGAAACATCTTTATAGTTGCAAAAAACCAAAATTGGAAATGCCAGTGTGTGGAAAACACCTGTTTAACGGAAAAGAACTGCATACCCACCACATAATTTAGGTAAAAGATGGAGGCACAGACGAGGTAGATAACCTTGTACATCTCCATAAAGCCCTTTAAATCCCGTGAACGGATACATTTGATTAGACTTTTCAATTAATAATGAAGTCTTAATTACAGAATTTCAGCTAGAGTCTGAGGTCTAACCGTGCGAGCAATTTCCCAAACTCACCTAGAAACTAAAAATCCTAAACACTTCCATACTTCTAACCCGCCAGTCTTGACACCTAGACGTGTATCTGGCGGTTTTGCTCTGCTTGACAGCCTCCAGCGCCACGGCGTTGAGTATATTTTCGGGTATCCTGGTGGAGCGATTCTGCCAATTTACGACGACCTGTACAAGATGGAAGCAACTGGTGCTATTAAGCACATTTTGGTCAGACACGAACAAGGTGCAGCTCATGCCGCAGATGGTTATGCGCGTGCTACTGGGAAGGTAGGAGTTTGCTTTGGGACTTCTGGACCAGGAGCAATTAACTTGGTTACCGGTATCGCTACAGCCTACATGGATTCGATACCGATGATTGTGGTTACGGGACAGGTAGCACGTCCGTTGATCGGTACAGATGCCTTTCAAGAAACGGATATTTACGGAATTACGCTACCGATTGTGAAGCACTCCTATGTAGTGCGTGATCCCAGAGATATGGCGCGGATTGTGGCTGAAGCCTTCCACATTGCTAGCACTGGGCGACCAGGACCAGTTTTGATTGATGTCCCCAAGGATGTAGCTTTAGAAGAATTTGACTATGTGGGTGTAAAACCAGGTTCGGTAAAGTTACGCGGGTATCGTCCCACGGTAAAAGGAAATCCACGGCAAATCAATGCAGCGATTCAGTTGATTGCTGAAAGTCGCCGTCCGTTGTTATATCTGGGTGGGGGTGTGATCACCGCAAATGCTCATGAAGAAATCAAACAACTGGCTGAGTTATTCAATATTCCAGTCACGACAACCTTGATGGGTATCGGTGCTTTTGATGAACATCATCCCTTGGCTTTAGGAATGTTGGGAATGCACGGTACAGCTTACGCAAACTTTGCCGTCAGTGATTGTGATTTGCTGATTTGCGCTGGCGCAAGATTTGATGATCGCGTTACAGGCAAGTTGGATGAATTCGCCTCCCGCGCCAAAGTCATTCACATCGACATCGATCCAGCAGAAGTTGGCAAAAACCGCGTTCCTGAAGTGCCTATCGTCGGCGATGTACGGAACGTGTTAGTAGAGTTGTTGCGTCAATGCAAAGAAGCAGGCGTCAAGGCTACACCTAATCAAAACCAAGAGTGGCTGAATCTAGTTAACCGTTGGCGCGAAGAGTATCCTCTAATAGTGCCGCACTATCCCGACAGCATTTCACCCCAAGAAGTGATCCTAGAAGTTAATCGCCAAGCACCCCACGCTTTCTACACCACAGATGTAGGGCAACATCAAATGTGGGCGGCACAGTTATTGAAAAATGGCCCAAGACGCTGGATTTCCAGTGCGGGTTTGGGAACGATGGGTTTCGGCGTACCTGCGGCAATGGGCGCTAAAGTAGCGTTTCCTGATGAAGAAATCATCTGTATCAGCGGTGATGCTAGTTTTCAGATGTGTTTACAGGAACTGGGTACCTTAGCACAGTATAATATAAATGTCAAGATTGTGATTCTCAACAATGGCTGGCAGGGAATGGTACGCCAGCAGCAACAAGCTTTCTACGGCGAACGTTACTCATGCTCAAACATGGAAGTAGGGATGCCAGATGTAGAGTTATTGGCAAAAGCCTATGGAATTAAAGGCATGATAATCCGCGCTCACAGCCAGTTAAAAGATGCGATCGCCGAAATGCTGGCATCTAACTGCCCAGTGATAGTTGATGTCCGAGTCACCAGAGACGAAAACTGCTATCCAATGGTAGCGCCTGGTAAGAGCAATGTTCAGATGATCGGCTTGCCTAAACAAGCACCGAAAGCTCCAGCAGAAGCAATTTATTGTAGTCACTGTGGCACTAAAAACCTTTCCAACCATAACTTCTGCACTGAGTGTGGTGCGAAGATGTAAATCTTTTTGATTTTCGCCTGTCGGGTGACATTGAGGTGTCAACACCCCGCACTCACCGCGCGAACGGCTCGTACTCGTTCTCCGATTCTATATGGACACATTGTGCGCCGCCTCACCTGACAGGAAGGGTCAGGTTAATTTACACGACTTTTAGGCTTAACTGAACCGTATTTACATATAAAGGCTTGTTTTCAACCAATATCAGTAGATCTCAAAGTTTTTTTGGTGGAGGCGATCGCTAAGAGGATGTTGAGAAAGTATAAATGGTTACACTAGTTGTCTGAGCATGAGCCTTACCATAGCTGTATAGATGAAAGCTTCTGAACTGGCAGGTAGAGTTTCATAATCAATAGTCAACCGTCGATAGCGCACCAACCAAGCTAGAGTTCTCTCCACTATCCAACGCGCCCGGCAACACTTTAAAACCCTTACCTGGTTTACGCTTGACCACTTTCCAATCCAATTGATAATCTTGTTGAACCGAGGTGATGAAATTAGAGCCGTCGTAGCCCCCATCCGAGAAAATCTTACTTAGGCGAGGAAACTTGTCCTTGATTTCTACCAGAGTCAGCTTGGCTCCAGCTTTTTCGGTCAAATTAGCAGCAGTAACCACAACTTGCAATAATAATCCCAGTGTATCAACCAGGATATGACGCTTGCGACCTTTAACTAGCTTAGCTCCATCGTAGCCCACCTCTTGTGCCACTTCAGTTGTCTTAACTGACTGGCTATCAACAATGGCTGCACTGGGAGTGGATTGCCGCCCGTTTCGTTGGCGGAGCTTTGAGCGCAGCACTTCGTTAAACTGTTGCCAGACTCCTTCAGTTCGCCATCGACGAAAGTAGTAGTAAACCGTTGCCCAAGGCGGTAGGTCGTCAGGCATCAGCCGCCAAGCACAACCACTAGCCAGGATATAAAAGATAGCGTTGATGATTTCACGCATGTTGACTGTACGCGGACGACCACCGACTTTGCAGGCAGGAATCAGCGATTCGAGGATCTTCCATTGCCGATCGCTTAGGTCAGTTGGATAAGATTTTCGAGGCATAATTCCTCAACTGTAGATACCAGGAGATATATTCTATACTTTTCAAACATCCTCTAAGGAAGCCAGAATCAAAACCCTTACCGAGACTCAACAGACCAGAAAACACCAAGCACTGGAGAAGGTCAACAAAGCTATCGAACGGCTTGAGAAATTGGGAGTCAAAATCAACTTTCAAACAATCGCTAAAGAGGCTAACGTCAGCGTTGCTTACCTCTACAAATATTCTGAACTTAAAGAGCGCATTATGCAGTTGAGGGGTCAGCAAACCCACATGTCAGTCACTCCTCGAGATCAACCGCCCGCCACCCCTAAAGCCAATTCTCAAGTAGTCAGCCGACTCAAACAGCGCATCCTTACTTTAGAGACAGAGAATAACGAACTCAAGCGAAAAAATGAAGCCTTAGCCGGACAGATCTATCGAGTTCATTCCCTACTAGAACAGGTAGAGCGTCAAAAAGACATTATTGCTACTTTAGAAGACCGTCTCAAACAAGCAACAGAACAAATCACCCCAGCTAAGGTTATTTCGTTGACTGGAAAATCACAAACGAAAATAAGTGAAACTATTAAAGCTCAATTAGAAGCAACAGGAATTCAATTAAATCCTACTTTAATCAAAGCGATTAAGTCATCTCAAGAGGAGACGGTTTTAAATGCTATCGAAGCTTACAAAGAAGCTATCATCACGGGCAATGTGGGACGGCCATTAGGTTGGCTTAAACGAGCCATAGAAGAGGAATGGAAACCTAATGGCGCAGTCCAAGCTAAATCAGAACTCGATACCTTCAATGAATGGTTTCCTTTAGCCAAGAACAGAGGTTTAGTCAAAGCCAGTCAAAATACCAAGCAGGGCATTATGGTATACACCGATCATGGAGAGTGCATTGCTTTTGCAGATATGTTGGCTAAGTATCCTGTGGAGAAACTCAAATTATCGTTGTAGAAAACGTATACAACATAAAAACGTTTATAAAATCATCGTTGTAGACGTTATGTACTACATAATTCAAATTGAATAGTTTTTCCCATTTTGCGACTGGCGTAGTCGCCCCGAACATTTATACCACTACTTTTGACTCGCCGAATTGGTTCAGAAGCACGGATTTGGGAAATTAATTGCCTAGCCGCTTGTGGTAAATTTACGCAGCGACACCAATCATTAAACTCTTGGTCGCTCAACATATTGGCCCCCAAGCTTTTAAAGAAGCAACCAGCTTCTACCACAAATCTAGGCTTTCGCCAGTTAAACAGTCTCTTATTGATATAAATATTTATACTTACTAGTTCATCTGACTGCGGCCACTTTATCCGTTAAAAACGGCCACTTTATCCTTTAAGTGACAGATACCTATGCCTCCCAACCTCTTATAGGTTTCATCAGTTAGTCTTATCATTTACACACTGATAACCATTCTCATAATGAGAATTGCTGTTGCCAATCGAGGTTTGTAGCGCGTGCATAGCAGCGTATCGACCACCAAAGCGCATCAATTCTTTGTGGGTGCCACACTCCACGATTCTTCCCCCTTCAATGTAAAGAATGAGGTCCACTTGCTCGACTGCTCTGAGATTATGAGAGATTAAAAAAGTGGTACGACTTTGGGTAAGACGCTCAAGTGCCTCACTCACTAAGCGCTCATTTTCATTGTCTAAGCCAGTTGTTGGCTCGTCAAGAATAACAATCGGGGCCTGGCGCACGGCAGCACGGGCAATCGCAATCCGCTGACGTTGTCCACCAGAGAGGGTAGCACCTCGCTCACCCAGGATGGTGTCGTAGCCCTGTGGTAGCTCCATGATGAAGTCATGGGCATTGGCAAGACGAGCAGCAGCCTGAATCTCCTCATCTAAGGCACACAATAAGCCGTAAGCAATGTTATCGCGGACACTCACTGCAAACAGGACACTATCTTGCAGCACAATACTGATTTGCCGCCGTAGCGACTCCAGCTTGTACTCACGTATGTCATGCCCATCAATGAGAATGCGTCCTTCCAGAGGGTCATAAAGGCGCAAGAGTAAACTGACCAAGCTTGACTTACCGCCCCCAGATGGACCGACCAGTGCAACGTGCTGGCCAGGTTGCACCTCAAAGCTGATGTCTCTCAGTACACCCTTACCTAGCTCGTAGGCAAAACTGACATGCTCAAACCGCACCGCGCCATGGAAAACGGGAGCATCGATGGCACCTTTTAGATCCCGAATGTTAGGCACAATGTCTAGTAAATCTATAATCCGCTCTCCCGAAGCCGCTGCTTTAGCAATTAGCCCTATTTGCTTGGTGATTAGGCGCATCGGGTCAAAGGCAGACTTAAGGTAGCTCATAAACACCAGCAGTTCCCCTGGGGTGAGTGCCTTCTGCGGCACAAGTTGTGAACCTCGCCATAGAACAAGCGCTGTGGAGATTGCTATCAACACTTCCACTGTCCGCTCCAGCATCGCTCTCAGTTTCTCAGCCTGAGTTCCTTGATCTAGGCTCTTCTTGTTGTGCTTGAAAAAACTTTTTTCAAGCATTTCTTGGAGTGAAAGTGCTTGTACAACCTTGATGGCGCCAATCGCTTCGGCAGCTATATTGGCTATGGCTCCCTCCCACTGGCGATGTTGGCGGGTAGCGCTTCGAATGCGATGGATCAGACGCGTAGTCGAAAACAAAAATAAAGGAAAAGTAACGATCGCAATCAGAGCCAGTTCCCAGTTGAGCCAGAACATCACACCCAACATACCAACTAGGGTGAAGAAATTGGTTAGGAGTGGAAGAGCGGCTTTGAGGGCCACCATCCGCAGACGCTCGACATCATAGGTAACACAGCTGATTAGGTCGCCACTTTTGAACTGATTATGAAAGGAAAGGGAGAGACGTTGCAGGTGACTGTAAAGATTGCCGCGAACCTCTGCCATCACGCGGGTAGTAACCAGTGCCATGCCAAATGTACTCAGGTAAGCGGCAAAAGCTCGCAGCCCTGCGATCGCCACTATTGCTAAAGCCAAGAGTGTGAGTAGAACCATTGGACTAATCCCGTAGCCAACGGCAACACTCGAGGGGTTTGTGTTGGATTGAGTCACAATGATGCGGTCAAAGACAAACTTCAGCGGCCAAGGCTCCAGTAACTTTAAGGCAGTCTCAACCAAGAGCGCCAAGAATGAACCTGCGAGCAGTAATCTCTGCTTACAAAGCAGCGGCCGGAACCTACGCACAACCTGCAATATACTTGGTATAGCTGCCTTGAGAGTTTGTTCGGGGGGACGACGGCCCATTTAATATCTCTCCCTAATGCTGAAACTGGAATCAGATACGATATGCCATGTCTATCCTTAAATTATCCTCTACATCATTATCAATGAAGACAACGTACTTGCTACTGAACCTAATTCATTACCTGTATCAGAAGTTCCCCGTAGACAAAAAGGGCTAATGCTTATGTAGAGGGACTTTCAACGTTTTGATCGAGCCGCTTTACTGGGCACAATTGTCAAAGGGGCGTGCGAAGCGTATTTGAGGAGTTTACCCCCCATTTTTTAGCTTACCATTGATGTGCCTTGAGTTCCAGCGTTTACATGGGTACGGAATTTGAGATATTAAACCCTAGATTGATTGTACAGCAAGGCTTACGAGCTTTTTTAGTACAAATGCACCGGGGAACTTCAGCTATATTCCAGGTGCCCATACTGATAGCCGACACCTTCCATCCTGTTTCCCCGAATTCTCGATAAAGCATGTAGTCTCCTCGTTATCTGCTAAGCAGTTCATGATGTCTGCTAAACAATCGTCATGAACTGCTTACATCGCCCTCAGATATGGGAAGATGCAGTTACAGAAGACTCAGGCAACTTCAAGGCTTGAGCCTGTCCATCCTGAGGTTGGTTCTGGGCGTAGCTGTTGCTGATATAACGGTTCAGTTGTCTTTCCATAGATATGAGGATTTCCCTGAGTTCAGGATCGTGCTGCCCGCGGGAAAGGTGCTGGAGCAGGGGTTTGATGAATGCCTGATGCCGCCGATGTCCCAGCCGCTCGTACCGTTTTTTGAAGTACTTGTCCTCGGTCAGGTTCCACTTTTGACGCAAGTGCTGTAGGCTAGTCAGATCCCAGGCGTCGCTCCAGCGTAACATGAAGAAGGAAAGATCCGACCACTCGAATGGCGGTCCTGGAACATAGGTGACAACAGCCTCGCGCTCACAGTAAATACTGCCTCCCACCTCAGACACTGTCATACAACAATCTATGTGTTCCCGAGTGCTTAGCAGCCCTTCATCGAGCAGACCGATGCGTTCAAATATTTCCGTGCGGACTAACATGCAGTGGAACTCTACGAACTCACACTGTATTCGCTGGAGTTGGTCGCGCACATCGTCCACTCGCCTATCGGCAAGATAGGTTTTCTGATGAATACGCCGTTTGATTGTCTCACCTGCCTGCTCCAGTACAATATGTGTTTCTCCACCGGCATTGTGAATGATTTCATGCTCCGGCTTGCCAATGCAGGTGAGAGGTCCAACAATTGCAGCTCCTGTCTCTTCAGCACATTGCACTAATCGATTCAGCCAACCTGGTGTGACGACTACGTCATTATCAATGAAGATAACGTACTTGCTACTGACCTGACTAAGTCCTAGGTTTCTGGCCCGATTGGGGGAGAGGTAGTAATCAGCCCGAATCAGGTGAAATCCTTTTTCCTGGGCTTGCGCTTCCAGGTAGCTCTGGATATGAGAAGGTGAACCGCCGTCTACATAGACTAGTGAGAATGGATAATCTGTGTGGTTATAGATGCTCTCTAGCGACTCTCGGGTATAGCTGAAACGCTCCCGTGGCACGACAACGATAGTTACTTGCGGATTTACCATAGCTGTTTCCTCCATGTCCTGTTGTGATTTCATCTGATGTACCAACTCACCCACACCACCATGTCTAGTGAATACTCAAATGTTGTATGTTGTAACGTCAACTTAGTCTTTCATAATTGCTTCTTCTAAAACACACACTCAGTTGAAGTTCAGCTTTCTTCAAACAAATATCCTTAACCAGGTTACGAACAATTACCGTACACTGAACAAGATGCTCCATACCCAAATTATTTTGAAAGAAAAGCAGGATCTTTTTCATGCAACTTTTACCTCCGCTTTTTCAACTTTTTCTTGCTTGAGAGCGCCCCACGGGCGCGATCGCAACCCGAAAAAAGCTAGGGCTCTCGGTCTTGAACTTGTTCCCAAACCTCAAGATACACAAAATTCTCAATCTCCCCAAACCCTTGCTACATAACTTGCCTCTTTACCTCAAAAAATTTAGTCAAAATGAATTTCTTAGAGATTTATCGCTTCCATGCAAGGAGTACCGAAAGTGGTTTTGTTTCCTTAAACTGCCCCGACAACTCTAACGAGAGAAGTGCTTCCTTCAAATCCGCCTCGAATTGCGTCACCTGATCGCCAAGAAGTGTTCGCGAACAAAAGGATGTCGAGTACAAATAGCCGATGATGTTCTCAATAGTCCAAATGTGCTCGAACTCTAATTGATGCTGTGCCACCCGAGCAAAGGGTGACCTAACAAGCAGATCTTTTTTGGTGATTTTGGAGCGAGTGTAGCTGCTGTCGGGGTTCTTGAGAGCGAAGGGCGATCTAGCAAGCAGATCTTTTTTGGAGATATCAGGAGTGGTATATTGCTCGCCCAGCCGCCATTTCTTCACAACTTCGATGGTCTTTTGCTTCCAAGGTTCAGAATTTTTCCAGAAGCTTCCGCCGGTACTAATGATTGCTAGCCCACCATCATCTAAGAGCAGCTCATAACAGCGTTGGAGAACCACTTTCTCATCCATCCAGCGGAAGGCTCTGCCAATCGTAACGAGTTTAAAGAAACCTAAAGATTGAGAAATGAGTTCTGCCCGTTGCTCAACCCATGTGATATTGCTAGCACCAACCATTGCTGCTTCCCTTTGAGCCTCAATTAGCATTTCAGGCTGAGGATCAATTCCAACTACTTCATCAAAACGATCGCACAACGGAATTGCGATCTGACCAGTCCCACACCCGAGATCTAGGAGCCGTCCCTGTCCGTTCAGATTGAATGCCTCCGATAGCAGTGCAAATAATGTGCTTGGGTAACGTGGTCTGTAACGAGCGTAATACCAGGCAGCACCCTTAAATAACGTAGGGTCATAAGCGCGAAGTGCGTCCATAGTTCAAAAACTTCTTCTAGAATTATCACTTGCTAGACAGATGAATAAACAGCACAAACCTGTCTTTGAAGTAACTCTTTCAGCAAATTAGCGGTCTTATATGCACCACTAAGGTCAATAAAATCAAAGCTGACCGCAGCAGTCTTTTGGTTGAGACAGGTAATAATTTTTCTGGCAAAGTGATTAGGTTCTAGCTCATGAGGACGAATGACTTCAACTATTCCAAGTTGCTCTAGTTTCTCAGCTCTTGTAGGCTGCTCCCGGTCTTTATTGGAGGGGAAAACCATGGCTCGGACCCTAGTCCTGAGAATATTCATTATAGTGTTGTAGCCAGCTAGACTAATTGAAAGGTCTGCTTTTTCCATATAGGCAAGTAAGTTTGGGGTGTATCGCCGTAGAGTGATGTTGGTTCTGCCCACTGCCTTTTTTTGCAGTTGTAAAAACTTCTCCTCTGGCATAAAAGGTCCAGTAAATATTTGAAGGCGATGAGGCAAAACTCTTTCAAGAATCGGAGCTGCTTCCACCATACATTCCAGCAGTTCATGTCCTAATCTTCCACCACCAACACTAACCAAAATCATCGGTTCTCTTGAATTGAGACTGGCGATATCCTCATCAGTAGCTATAAGATTATCTGGCGGGGATTGCACAACATACCCTGTGTAATGCACTTCACAAGTGAGGTCTTTGACTCTAGAAAAGCTTTCCTCTAATCTCTGCAGCTTTGGATCTGAGTGGACCAGTAGCATATCAAAGTATTGGTTCATCAATTTACAAATTGTTTCTTCCTGTTGTGCTCGATCTGGTTTTGACTTCGCCAGGACAATATCTCGAAGACTGCAGACCACCTTTGTTGAACGTCCTGTGGATTGCACTTGCTTTAACAGTGGCATCAACTCAAATAAGAGTAGGCTCCTACCAAACGGGAAAAACTCCGTAATTAAACAATCCGGCTCAAACTGCTTGAACGTTGTAAGAAGCTGATTTTTTCGGATTTCTTGAACTTCCTCAAGACTATGGGAACTGTCCACTACCTTGAGTTCCTGAACTCCTTGTGCCCCAGACTCCGATCGGAGCGCCGGGAGGTTGAGCGCTTTAACGGCTGGTGGAATTTCAAACCCCTGCACAATCTGGCCACCATTAATGAAACAAACTTGAAAATCCTTAACCAGGCTACGGAGAATTTCTGTACTCCGAACAAGGTGCCCCATCCCCAAAAGATATTGGCAGTAAAACATGATCTTTTTCATGTGCTCATTACCTCCACTTAAGACAGGTACTTAAAAAAAGGGGGTCATTTGGAAACGAACCAGGGCGTTGCATAATGGAGGGATGAATTGAGGTCATGTACTATGCAATGTCCATACTGTGGGTCTACGAAAATCCAGAAGAATGGAAAGCGAAGAGGTAAACTGTGGGACATTTGCACCAACTGCAATCGTCAATTTATCGACGTGTACGATCCGCTAAGCAGACTTAGAAATGTTGGAATTATCTGCGGCTGTTGGAGAAATAGATTAAAAGTATGTGGATGAATCAGGGTTTTGTGCTTGGAGTGAACCCAGCTACAGCTATTACTTCCTTTGTGAGCAAAAACGTCTAGAACAAAGCCAGCGTCGGGGACGAAGGTTAAGTATTATTGGTTTCTTCAACCCCTAATTAGTTTTGTGTACAGTAAGCGTGATTGGCGGCGTTTCACGCAAATCTTATATTCAAATGATGGAACAAGAAGCACTCGAAGCCGAAAAGTCTGGACGTATTAGAGTCATCGTGCAGGACAACGGTCCAATACATCGGTGTAAAGAAGCAATTCTGTTATGGGCAAAGTGGGAAGACATGGGTTTGTTCATCTTCTTTTTACCTAAATATTGTTCGGAAATGAACCCGATTGAATTGGAGTGGCAACACCTTAAAAAAGATGAATTAGCCTCGAAAATCTTTGAGGACGAGTTAGACCTTGCCGGGAGCTGTGATTGATGGAGTTCAAGCTAGAGCATCCAAGGGAAACTACAAGTACGCAACGTGTAAGATTTAACTCTAATTCTTCTGCTTAATTGTTTGTTACATACTTATAAATTTTTCCCATGACTTACTTATTGACTCACTTGCTGTGTGACTCAACTCACTTATGGATTTAAACAAGTAAAAAATTAACTTGTTTGGGCTGATTTTCGTCCGACAGACTATGCCAGTATTAGACACTGGTGGGAACTGATTTTTAGCGCCTACCTTTTAATCAGTATCCAAGCGACATACTTCCAATTCGATTCTCAATCTCTGTAAAGAATATCAATTCCAAACCATCTTTACAAATGAAAATCTTGATTTTGATATTGAACTTATACCAATTCTCTATGTAGGTGCAAAAGGCGATAATTATATCATCTTAGATGATTGTTTTTTAGTACTGCGGTAGAATAAGTTTTTTAACTTATCTTTTTATTGATTATTTTAATGGTTCAACTAGATATGGACATACTTTATGGAATCTAATAAACAAGCTTTTTAGACTAATTATAGTGCTTAAGTTGTTGTTTGTGATTAATTTCTACTATTTTAGAGTATCAAAAATTCTCTAATAGTTCATATAAAAATATAAAATATCAAATTACAAGAAAATTCTAGAATCTGTTCTGCTTTATACAGTAAGAATCATTGTTGTTGTATAAATGTTACTCAAATTCAAGTTTTTTCAGATATTGCAATTTGTCAATACTGTGTTGTTTTCTTTACTTCGTTTTTTTTGTGAAATCAATCTATGATTGTATAAAAAAACAAAATTAGTAAATTATTACACATCATTTAGTGACAGCATTTTACACTACTATGCTATTTGAAATAGCGTTTGTTTATTGACGCTCACAAAGGATTTCATCTCAGTTGAGCCAATATGGGTTCTGAACATTTGGTGTTTTACTGAGACTAAAGGCTGAACTAGTAGAAGAAAGCATGAAAGAGAATAAGCACAGGGAACTTGTAAATGTATCGTAGTAATCTTTCTTTTTTTGCTTGTGATCTCAAGTATTTATGGGAGGGCTATCTAGCATTGCAGCCTACCTAAGTACCTATGGTATGTCCTTGGCTGTTGTTCAGGTGTTGTCAGAGGTACGTGTCGATCTTTTCAGTCACTTGCAGCATCTTTCCCTGTCTTTTTACCAGCAGTTCAAGAGTGGCGACTTGATCGCTCGCGTGACAGCTGATATTGAAAGAATGCGGATTGTCACTATCAAAACTGTTCTGCCTTTGCTAACGAACACTGTCACCTTGCTGGGTATGATGGCGATCATGTTTTGGCTCAATTGGGAACTGGCGTTGGTGGCGATCGCTATTTTTCCTCTGTGTTTTCTGTTAACAAGCCGCTTGGTTAGCCGCATTCGTAAGTTTGCACGCAAACATCGGACTTCTGAAGGTGTCTTAGCTTCAACAACGGGTAATACGATTGGTGCCATCAAGGTGGTACAGGCGCTTTCTCTCCATAATCTGCTGAAAAGCATTTTTGTGCAGCAAAACAACAAGAGCTTGGATGAAGCTGTCCAATCTCTGAAACTCTCGGCGGCGCTGGAACGGACAGTGCAAGTATTGATTACGACATGAACAAGCTCAACTATGAACTGGTTGCAATTTACCAGCAACTGGTGAATTCCGAATTACAAGAGCAAAAGTTGCAAGACCAACTCGTACGGTCAGGTTCACCAGTATCCTACCTAACCTAGATGTCGGTTAACCCGCTTCTTAGAATCACGCCCGAACCAAATAATATTGGCAAATTTTAGCTGTTTAAGGCTCTTCATATGTCCTCATTGAATTCACCTGAAATCACACAAAGTACTCTAAAGACAACAAGCGATTTAGACACAAAAACAGTTGTAAAGAAACATTTAGAATCACATCTCGGTATTCTTCACAGAGTATTTCAGTTGATTGGAAATGCCTCCTACACACGCAAAATGGCGGTGGATCTCTCTTACCGCCTCGAACGGCTTGTATATCTTTACGCCGATTGGCGTTTGCGGAAAACCACAAAGCAGCACACGCCAGACATCCAGCTGTGCGGCAACTACTACATTGACGTTAGCTGCGTGAATCAGCACGACATCGTGTACTCCTGTGGTGTTGGCAGGAACATCGAATTCGATGAGGCTCTGCACAAAGCGTTCGGCTGTGATATCCATATGTTCGACCCAACCCCGGTCGCCGTTGATTATATGGTAAAGGTAATGGATCGACTCTACCTGAAGTTCTATCCGTGGGGCGTATGGATTGAAGACAAGACCATGCCTTTCTATTTTAAGAAGGAAGAAAAGGGCAAACTACAGAACTTATCCATAACCAACCTCTTTCAAACCACCAAATACCTAGTTTTGGACTGCTACAGCCTGCCGACCATAATGAAACGGCTGTCACACAACCGGATCGACATCCTCAAGATGGATATCGAAGGCACCGCTATGCCCGTACTTGAGAAACTGATGGAAAGTGATATCTGCCCGAGACAAATGATTTTTGAACTCGAAAAGGGCCGAACACCGCTGCTGGAGTTTCACAAACGTATGCATCGACTGCTGCGACAGATTGAATCGAAAGGCTACGCCCTCTACTTTCAGCCGAGACAGAAGAAGAGCAAATACAACTTTCAGTTCCTTGCCGTGCGAGATAGTTAACTCTGCATAAACGGTTCTGTTGCAAAAATCGCTGCCTCGCTAATAGAATATTCTCTCTGGAGATTTAATATTATCCAGATGAAGCCCAAGCATCCGTTTAAGTGGCGGCACTATCAAGCCGAAATCATCCTGCTGTGCGTGGGGTGGTATCTTCGGTATCCATTGTCGTACCGCAACTTGGAGGAGATGATGACCGAGAGGGGGCTAAGCGTTGACCATACGACTATATATAGATGGGTGCAGCACTATGCCCCAGAACTAGAAAAACGGTGTCGTTCACATCTCAAGCCGACAAATGAAACAGGCGCGCGTGGATGAAACCTATATCAAGGTGAAAGGTAAGTGGAAATATTTGTACCGAGNTGTTGATTCTGCTGGCAATACTATTGACTTTATGCTGAGTGCCAAAAGAGATAAACGAGCAGCTAAACGTTTCTTCTGCAAAGCTTTAAAGATAACTTGCAATCAACTTCCTCGTGTAATTAATGTGGACAAAAACGCGGCTTATCCAACATCCATTGAAGAGTTGAAAGCCGAATCAACATTGACTCAAGCTTGTGAGTTACGCCAAAACAAATATCTAAATAATCTTGTGGAGCAAGACCATAGGTTTATCAAGAAGTTAGTCAATCCTGGTCTTGGCTTCAAATCATTTCACACCGCTAGAAGGACAATTATTGGTTATGAAATGATGAACACAATTAGAAAAGGACAGCTCCAAGGAGTGGCAAAAGGAGACATTTTAGGTCAAGTAGAATTCTTGTCTCAAATTTTTGGAGTTGCTGCATAAATCAATCTTGCTTCCCAGCAGTTATCACTCCAAACATTTTTTGCAACAGAACCGATTTTACTGAGGCAAGCTTGCGTTGTGTCAATTTTTCTAGAGCTGATCTAGCTAAGTCTATTTTTCTCCAAATTTTCAGTAGTATTTTATCTGTAACATTTAATCCGAATGGACAACTTTTAGCTATGAGTGACGCTTTAGGTAACGTTCACCTGTGGCAAGTTGATGATGTTCAACTACTTTTAACCTGTAAAGGACACAATGATTGGGTAAGATCAATAGTATTTTGTCCTGATGGTCAAACTCTAGCCAGTTGCAGTGATGACAAAACAATAAAACTCTGGAACGTTAGCAATGGTAAATGCCTTAAGGCTTTGCTCGAACACACCCACTGGGTAAGATCAATCATCTTTAGCTCTGACGGACGAACTTTAGCCAGTGGTAGTGCTGACCAAACAGTGAAGTTATGGGATATCCGCACTGGTCAATGTTTCAAAACTTTAACGGGACACAATGGTTGAGTGCGTTCAGTTACCTTTAGCTCTGATGGTCAGACTATAGCTACTGGTAGTGGTGATCAGATGGTGAAATTGTGGAATGTTCATACTGGTGAATGTCTCAAAACGTTAATAGGACACACCAACATAGTAAGATCAGTTAATTTTAGTTCAGACAGTAAATTTTTGATCAGTGGTAGCGAAGATGAGAGTATCAAGCTTTGGGATGTTGAAACAGGCGAATGCCTAAAAACTCTAACAGACAGACCTTACGAACGTATGAATATCACAGGCGTTACAGGTTTATCGGAAGCCGAAAAAGCCACGCTCAAAGCATTAGGCGCGATGGAAGATGAAAACTTGTAAAGTAGGAAATGATAATTATCTTTTTCATGCCGTCAACGGCACATCTTCCCCTGGTAAAAAAGCTAAAACTATATTATCTTCTGGAATACCCCTGGCAATTAAATCTTCAATAATTCCAGCTTCCATGCCATCATATTCAATCCAAACCTTGCCATCATGCAGCGTCACATAAATTAAATTACCTCTTATCCGTCGCCCTCTATCCCAACCTACTTGCATGAGGGCATAACGGTTTTGAGTATCATCAAATATAGTATCCAGCCGAATGTTCCCGTGCGATGGTCGTAACTGCGCGTATTGTGCAATAACTTGTTTAACTATTTGGCGATAGTGCGCGGTGGTATCCATTGCTTTACCTCTGCCTTCTCTACATCTACAATAATTAATTTCAAGGGTAGGTCATTAATAACAAGTTCACCTATCGGTTCGCTAAATATTTCATCATAGATAATATCGGTAATTGCCAAGTAAACTTCACGTCCTGGGTCAACTTTGTTTAGCAATAGTCGATAAAGAATATACTGACCTAGAGCTTGTTCTAAATCACCAATCGCAGATTTACTTCTAAAGTCTTTTATTTCTATCGCAATTCGGCTATTTTCTCTTTCTGCCCCGATGAAACGCCCCTGAATATTATTAATTTTATTAGATTTAGTTGCCCCAAGGTCTACAAATAAAAATCGCTCTCCGTAGGATATGACATAAGGATCAGCAGTAATATTCCAACCATCTTTAATAATCGCTTGTTTAACAATTTCATGAATTGCATCTCTTTGCGGCACTATATTAATACCTCATCAGCTTCAAACCTCTGTACTATAGCTTCAGTTCCTATTTCTCGTTAATTGCCCTAGTCGCTTTAACACACTCAAAACTGTATACAGTTCATTTCCTGGATTAAAAATGTAGAATAGCCGAGAAAAAGCATACTTTGGCGTTTCTTGTTTCACCAATTTCACAAATATAAAACTACCACCATTCGTGATTAGCCCGTAGGTTGGTTTGTCAGAGTTAGCGATCGCCAGCATATAAGCTAGAATTTGTGGTTTACCCACCTCCACAGAAAAAGCTGCCTGTTTAGACTCAATAACTACTACCACCAGCTGTTCAAACAAAACTAAGACATCAATATTACCTTTGACAATTACACCTTCATCTTCTGCCGAAATTTCCACAGACTTTTCTGATTTAACGTGAAAGGGAGATAAGTAAAAGTCTGCTAAATCCAACAGTGGAGATAACACCACCATCTTGACGGTGTTTTCAAGTAGGGGAGAATACTTCAGTAAGTTTGAATAAGCTGCTTTAACTCGGTCAAGTCGTTGCTTTTCCGAGTCTGTTATTTCTGGTAAGTCTTTTTGCCACTCTGTAAAAAATTGGTCATCCTCAGTCATCACCAGACCAAATCTAGTTTCTAAGTCAAGCAGGCTAATATCTTTTGCTTGTATTGTTTGAACCATTGTTTATAAAGCTTTCGAGACTAAGCAGATTTTTTTGTGCTTGGCTTCTTCTTTGATTTGGCAATCGGCTGAGGTGGAATTTTCTGGGCTTTTGGTTTCGGGGGTCGGCATTTTTCACAAAATAATGGTCGAGAAGGATAGCAAATACGTTCAACCACACCATTACATTCTTTACAGACAAAGCGATACACTTTTTGTCTAATCAGGCGAACGTGCGCTTTGACGTGAACTTCCTTTTTTTCCACTTGTGTCTGTCCCAATGAGTGCATCGTTAGGCTAATTTATCGAAATTTTTGGGGTTGTTGGAAAGGGTAGCGAGTTAGCGCAGATTTAAGAATTAGAGTATAACCCTAAAGTAACGGAGTACTATAAATTTGTATTTCCATTCATCATATATCAATATATGATGTCTCCATCTCCATATATGATGCTGAAATAACATTCCAAAAGTAAGGTCATGCAAGTTCGACTAGCTGTAATTAGCAACGCTGGGGGAAGTGGTAAAACTACGCTTTCGGTACACTTGGCATACGAACTAGGTCTTCGCAGCCTCCTTGTAGCGCTCTTTGACCTCGACCCGCAAGGGTCATTGACCCTCTTTTGTGGTTTGCAACCGCCAGAGCCGGAACAAACGCTGGCTGCTGTGCTAAAAGATAATTTTGACGGTTCTTGGCCTTTAACTCACTGCTGGAGCGAACACACTGATAAAGTGGTTATCTGTCAAGGTGGAATGGTATTGACTCAGACGGCGGATGAACTAGTGCTGCACAAACGCGGAGCCTACCTTTTAGGAGACTGCTTAACTGACCATCCACTTGAGCATGACCTAATTATCTTTGATTGCCCAGCGACTCTTGGACCTTTGCCTTTGATGGCTCTGGCTGCTTGTACTCATGTCATTATTCCCGTACAACTGGAACCAAAATCAATTCAAGGAGCAGCTCATTTAATAGAGTGGTACTACTACCATTGTAAGCACTTACGCCTAAAACCATCTCCAGAAATTATCGGGTTTGTCCCCAACCAATATGATTCTCGACGGGGTACTCATCGGTAGATGTTGGCTGCATTACCAGAACAGTTGCAGCAGATAAATATTCGTGCGTTTCCTGAAATTCGGGATAGCGCCGAATTTGTTAATGCTAGCGGTCAAGGATTGCCAATACATCTTTATCGCCCTAGCCATCCTGCTAAGGATGATTTTAAACAAATTACCTCTCAACTAGTAAATTTGATTGGAAAGCCAACTAATAAAACCAAAAAAACAAAATAATATTTATGTGCGCTCGTAAAACTCCTGACCTTACCAATTATTTTTCAGCAGCCAAGCAATCCCAGCAGTTATCTGAAGCTGAAGAAGAGATACAGCGATTAAGAGCAGAAATTGAAGAACTTCGTTCAAAAGGGTCGGCTGATTTGGAGGCGCATCTTAACGCACTGCGCGAGCAACTCCAATCACAAACGGGTATCCTGTCCATTCCCATTGAACAAATTGAGCCAAACCGAGAACAACCCAGACAGACATTTTTATCTGAAAGTATTGAATCAATGTCCCGTTCTTTGGCGAATGATGGACAATTGGAACCAATTATTCTTGTTCAGCGAGAGAAGTTAGTTATATTCGATGGGGAACGGCGTTGGCGTAGTGCCAAAACGTTGGGTTGGCAGAATCTCCAAGCTGTAATCATTCCAGAACCTGAAAGCTTACATCGCAAAGCACTACTAACCTCCCTACACCGCGAAGACCTCAATCCCCTCGATAAGGCAGAAGCGATTGTCCGAGAAATAGCAAGCAACACCGATCTAGAATCTCAAGATATTCCTCGTATTCTCTCTACAGTGGTGCGGCGGCTGAACGCACAAAAACGGATGAACTTTGTTGTAGAACTGATTACGGCTGACTCTCAAGAGCAACAGCAAGGTTTAGAAGATTTGGGGTTAAGTGATTCAGAAAAAGCAGTATTGGCATTATTGTTGGATTTACAGCTCAATCCCGCCTCTATTGATGCCAACATTTTCCCGATGCTGTCACTAGCATCAGACCTGAAAGCTGCTATCAGAAGCGGATTAAAAGGCGTTCACGCAATGGCACTACAAAAACTTTCAGCAAAAAATTTAGGAGTTAGCGAAGAAGACGCGCAATCAATTAGGGTGGATACAACGCAGGAAGTGATGACTAAGAAACTATCTGCTAGTGCTACCCGAAAATTAGTCTCGTCAGTCATAGAAAACCAAGCACAATCATCAACGCCTGCTGACAAAATTAAGCCAGTAGCAAAAGAGGCGCGTCGTCTGCAAAAACTTTCTTTAGAGTCGTTGAAGAAAGCTGAAAAAACTCAACTAGTGGAACTTCAAGAAGTTTTGCGTCAAAAGTTGGCAGAAATTGAAGAAGTTTTGAAGCAAAAGTAAGAGTACCAATAGTTCTGCCTGTGTTGTCAGGGTTGGCGCTTACAAATCAAAATCGAGTGTGAACGTCTCGTCGTCCGAAGCTTCTTGTTGCCGGGGTGTAGATGGAGTATCTTTTGGCTTACCTACAATATTTTCCTCTGTATCAATTGGGGTTAAAACTGGTGTATGTGTGACTACTTGTGGTTGTGTTGCAAAAACTTTTTAAGGGTAGAGCTTTCCCTATCAATCAGCTCTCGTTATGCAGCAACTAGGAAAATTTGCTCCACGAATTTTGCTTGTGCCCGAATGTCTCTATCGACTCCGTTGATTTGTCCTTTGCGAATCATGTTCATTGCTTCATATCCCCTCAAAGTTCGCCTTGCTGTATTGAAGGAAGCAAACCCCATCCCTGGATTGACCAGGCGTTTAATGAAACGATGGTCTTGCTCGACAATATTATTGAGATATTTGACTCTTCGCAATTCACTAGTTTTGGGGAGAGATTTGTCTGCATGGAGTAAATCGATGGCTTTGGGATAAGCCGCATTTTTATCGACATTAATGACTCGTGGCGAGGAGTTATGCACACAGTTCAAAGCCTTACGGAAGAATCGTTCTGCCGCACGTGCGTCTGTTTTGGCACTCAACATAAAGTCCAAAGTATTGCCTTGAGAATCTACTGCCCGGTACAGATATTTCCACTCACCCTTCACCTCAATATATGTCTCGTCAACCCGCCATGAATCATTAGTTGGTTTCAAGTGTGGTCTGCACCGCTTTTCCAGTTCGGGGGCATAAGCTTGAACCCAACGATACACCGTTGTATGGTCTACACTTAGTCCCCTCTCCAGCATCATCTCCTCTAGATTACGGTACGAGAGTGGGTAGCGTAAATACCAACGCACGCACAGCAGGATAATGTCGGATTGGAAGTGACGCCACTTGAAGGGGTGCTTGCGGTTCATCAACGGGATCAGTTTGGCTTTAGACAGTCTTCCCTAAGTATATCTACCAGACCCACTCCAGTTTTTGCAACACAACCTTGGAAAGTGGTCAAGCGTAAACCAGGTAAGGGTTTTAAAGTGTTGCCGGGCGCGTTGGATAGTGGAGAGAACTCTAGCTTGGTTGGTGCGCTATCGACGGTTGACTATTGATTATGAAACTCTACCTGCCAGTTCAGAAGCTTTCATCTATACAGCTATGGTAAGGCTCATGCTCAGACAACTAGTGTAACCATTTATACTTTCTCAACATCCTCTCAGAGGGGCGATCGCAAAGCAAGAGGGGTTAAGGACTTGCAAACAAATTGATGAGTATGCAAATAAGATTGCCACTAATTACTCCCGGTTCGCTCATTTTTTAGGTACTTAGAAAAAGTACGGAACGAAAGAATAAGGGTTTCAGCTTTTGTTCACCAGAGCGATCGCGCTTTGGCTTATATCCGTGACCAATACATTGGTTCAAAAGTACTATAGATCGCATATCTTAAACCTTGATTAAAGCTAGATTTTTCAATTTTCCTAACTTGAAAAAAATGGGCGAACCGTCAGTTCTTATACAGGAATAATACGAAAATTTCCTGAATTTCACACCTCAAATCCCACACCAATAGGCCCAAGGTGCGAACGCTCTGGTTGCATCCAAGAAAGGAGTAGCGATACGCCTTTATGCGTAATCGCTTCGCTTATCGCCCCTCATTCCACCACCCCCAACACCCCCAGAATCTCCCTCACAGGTGCTTTTTCTGACTCTAACTGCTGAATTTGGGGCAACAGGCGTTTGGGGATGTAGTTGCTTTTGTAAATAGTCTTTCCTCCAGAATGAATCTGCCAGTCGTACCAAGCTTGCTGATACTGCTTACCGTTCTTCTTAGTTATAGTTCACCACTGTATTTTTCCCGTACCCTCGCCTCGACTCCGCCTTTTAGTACTAACAGTTGAGTGAACTGTTAGTACTTCAGAAGACTCCAACTCACACTCAACATTAGTACTAACAGTTGGGCTAACTGTTAGTACTGCTGGAACAGAAACAAAACCGTGTGGGTCAAACACTTCTTTAAATTTCTCCCAGTTCTCCCCCCAGTACACCAAACAGTGAGACTGTCGTGCAGGTAGCTTGGGCTGGTAGTTGGCATCGAGGAATTTGATTGTGCCCTTCCAAAAACACACAGGCTGCACCTTCAACACCGGACTAAGCCAGTTAGTGTCAGTGGCGGCGCTTACTAGAGCGATCGCCTCACTCACCCGTCCAGCTTCCACCTCAGCTTGCAGCTTCTCCATCCACTTACCAGGACAGCTGTAGGGGGGGGTTCATGAATACGCGCCCAAGCCACTCCCTATCAAGCCCGTTATCAAGAGCGGTGTAATGTAGCCGTGCCGGAATATGTTTGCCATCGTCGGCGTAGGGGTCGGTGTCAATTTCCCCTAGCACCTGGACTACCAGTTCAACAAGTTGGGGTGGAGTGTACCAACAGTCAGAGGATTTGGGTTTTTTAGATTTTGGAGGTTGGGAGTTTTCCCCTTTCCCCTTACCCTTTTCTGTTTTCCCCTTCTTCGATGAGTCCGTTGAGGTAGAGTACCCGCCGGAGGGCGATTTGAGCAAGCCGATTGTCGAGACAGTTTCCGAGGGCGGCGCGACGGGCGCGAGTAATTCCGTCGCCGCTCGACACTCCTGGGGCGATGTCCACCCCGGCGGCAGTCCGAACTGTAGTTCTAGCCATTGTGGGTTGTAAACCTCGTTTTTCTGGATAATTCCCAATTTCTTCGCAGCTGCTTCTGATTTGGTCGTACCAGGGGGTCGCCCGTTCCCAGCAAAGCTCAAGGCTCCGGGACGTGGCAACAAGCAAGAGCCTTTCTCCTTGCCAGAGAGTGCCGTACTGGGCTGTTGGGACAACAACCCATTGTGCATCGTACCCACTGCCATGAAGCTCCCGGAGCATCTGCCGAAAATATGTGCCGGGTTCGTCTCCGGGAATAATGGGAGCTGATAGCAATCCAGGCACGTTTTCGATGACTGCAAACTTGGGTTGAACTCGTCTAACTTGTTGCAAGACGGCTGGGATACAGTCTCTTGGGTCAGCGCTTCCAAGTCGCTTTCCTTCAACTGTGAATGGTTGGCAGGGAGGGCTGGAAGTGATGATATCTGCATCTCCTCTTTCAAGCCAGAGTTCGCGCACATCTGGGTAGATGGTGACACCTCTGAAGCGATCGCGAAGTCGGTCACAGCAGAATTGGTCAATTTCGCAGAGTCCACACAATTGGATTCCTCCTGTAATAATTCCTACAAGGGGGAAACCTGCACCGACTCCTGAGCAGAGGTCAATTTGTCGGAGCATTTCATACTTCCTCCCCACAGTTCGCTACCACTGCCTTGTCAGCCTCAGCTAATGCTACCTGGTGGCGTTCGGCTGCCATTATCTCTTCGTCATGGGTACGATCGTGTTGTCTCAAGCTTTTTGCTGCCGCAGTTTGCTTAATTCGCTCTTGAATCAGTGCTACTTTATTAAGGGTCGTCTGTCGCCAATTTTCTCGTTCAATCCGGTCTAACTCTTGACAAATGGCGGCTCTTAGCCTCATGTCTATACAGCCTTCTAAATGAAGGTAGCTTGTACCAGCCGAGCACCCAGGCGCTTGACAAACTGGAATGCGATCGCGATCGTAGTCGTACTCTGGAATTACCAGGCGAACTAAATTTGGTTGGACTTTGCCCGTATCCTGGCAGCAGAAGCAATTCCACGACGGTTGCCAGATTTCTTTTTCGTATCCCGGTTCGTCCTCGCGGCGTATTGGTTCTGGGGGGAGTTGTGGCAGTTTCATAATTCATCTCCCCAAATTAGGTTTTTAGAGTTAGCCCACTTGTAAAAATCCTCCCTCTCCTTATCGCGTGAGCCATTTTCGTAAATAAATGCAGCGAACCCCAACGAGCGAATTTTATCCAGCCATTCCTGACAACGGGGGTCGTTCTCCCACTTGCTGCTAGTTGCCACACCACTGGGGGTTTTTCGCCACTGGGCAGCTAACTCTTCAAAATTCGCCTCAATCCATTTGAGAGGCAATTCGGGCGGTCTGGGAAGCTGGGCGGCTTTGTTCTTCCCAAACTCTAAAAAACTCTCTCTTTCGCCTTCTGAGAGAGAGTCTAAAAAGTCTATATATATCTTATTAATCTTAGAGTTCTGGGGTTCAGTCTCCACAAGCGTTTCAGACTCCGCGTGGTGCGTAGCGATCGATCGCGGTGCGTAGCGATCGCGCTGGGTGCGTCATCACACCCTGGGTGCGTCATCACACCTTGGGTGCCTTCACACACCACAGGTGCGTCATCACACCATATCCCCTTAGCCATCACCTTGGCTTTGACTTGCAGTAGTTCTAAATCAATGAATCCTTTTGCATCCAGTTCCTTTAGGGCGCGGCTTACGGTTTGCCTGTGAACTATGCGTTCTGGCTTTGACAGTAGACGAGCTATTTCTGCACAATTAATCTCTATCCCTTGGTTATAGGGGTCAGTGGTGCGGATGTAGTACAGTACAGCAAGTTGTGCTTGCGTTAATTCTCGGCAAGCTTCTAACCATTCCTCTGGCTGGAGTGGGTAAAACTTCCCTTGAATTTTTACGCCGTTTTGCGTCATAATGTACCTCATAAGGAAAATAAAAATTACGAATCCAAACCCCATCCGGCCAGATAGGGGTTTATTTTTTGGCTGCACACAACCCACATCAAAGTAGACTTCTCACTGCTAAGAAGATTCTGTGTCGGCTTTTGTTGATGAACAAAAAAGTTTTTATTGCTAATCTATTGTTGTATCGCCATATAGCGGAAGGCGATATTTAGATGCACCATTAAAGGTAAAATCAACAAGCCGATGATATAGTTGTGATTAGCCTCAGCCTGTGTTTTGGCTAACTCCATCAGTCGATGTTGGTTTAACATTGACTGAAAGGGTCTAAAATTTTTATAATTAGCCGATCGCTGTATAAATCTATCATCCTGTTAGCACATAAGCTAATTCTGTAATGAAAGTTAACAATATTGACTTGGCGGATTCATTACCTGTGTCACCTCTATCAACGTCGTTTGATGCGACGATAAGGTTCTATAGGATTAGTGCAAAAGAGTTATCAAAGTTGACAGGAGTTTCTGAGAATCACATCAGCGAATTTCGTCGGGGCAAGCGTGATGTGAGTACCACCGTTCTCTCAAAACTGTTGGACGGTGTAGATAACCTTGCGCCTGGTTCTAGACAACACTTTTTTAAATTGGTGTCTAATCAAAAGCAATCACCATCTTCTTTTGGGCAGTCACTTGTAGAGATTATTCAAAATGCTGACGAAGATGAACTGTTAGACGCAATGAGTGCGATCGCCAACAGAGTCCGCCATTTGCGCAGTCAGCTTGTATCATAAGCTGCTTGAAAGCACAGTAATTATCCTGATTTTTGCCTACTTGCAGGTTGAAGAATTTTGTGTTACCAATATCAGCAACTCCCAATATTGCGTGCTTGTAGCTGGTAGATGGTAGTACATTTTGTCTATTGTCTTTCATCGTACTTGTTACATTTATCACCCTGTTTATTGCAAGTTTAATCTAGAAATTGATACACGAAATAGCTTGATAATTGCTGGTTATGTAAGAAATACACACAGTTAATGCGAAACATTCATAATATCTTTACTTAATAACTTTTCGTTAATCTTCGACCTGTAAGTAGCAAAGGTTTTGAGTGTAGAGGTACAGGAGCGATTGATAGCATAAAGCATTCTTAGTTAGGGATGGAAGGACGACGACAAAGAGTCTTCTAAGAGAGAGCGATTTTTTTCGGGGGAGAGAGGCGACAATTTAGCAGGGGTTCTCAACATTAATCATCCCAAAGAAAGTGAAACTTGGTAGATGCAAGTTCAGTGTAACGAACAGTGTGCTGAATATTTTTATGCCCCAAGTAACTCTGAATTGTCCGAGTGTCAGTGCCTCGATTCGCCTTGGGGTAACCTGTTCCATGCCGCAGCATATGGGCATGAACTCTAAAAGGTAGACCAGCCAACTTAGCAGCCCGTTCAACAATGCCGGTGATCGTATCATGTGCCAACGGGCCACGTCGAGAGGACTGGAAAATATAGGGACTAACAGGATAATCTCGTTGCAGCTGACGGAGAGAACGAATTTCCTCAGAGTAAAGAGGATGAGTAGACGGAGTACCTTTTTTAACCCGCTTCACGTAAATTGTTCCACCATTCCAATCTATTTGTTCCCAGCGCAGAGATGCCACCTCTGCCACTCGCAATCCGTGACGGTAGATCAACAAAATTAGGGTTGAGTCGGGCGTGAGCGTGACGACCCTTGGATTTTTTGATAGCTGACCGCATCAATTCAACTTCTTCTGGTTACAGTCTCCTCCTATTTAAAAATGGCGGAGCCTAGCACAGCACCCTTAAGGGTGCTGTGCCACCACCACAATAAATCATCGGGCTTGCTGAACATATAAAAAGGCTCCGCCATTTTTAAATTCATTACATCGAAGGTAACAAATGTTCTCTAGTCCTGACTGAGGAGTATTTGCGAGAGTTAGGCGATTGACGCTCTTCTTTTTGATTTTTACCAACTTTCGGTACTTGGACGAGCTGCTTGACCATGACCCAAACTCCTGAAAAGCTTGGGGTATACGAGTTGATTTTACCAACTTAGACACGAAAGTTGGTAAGCACATAGACATAAAAATTAAGCCAGTCTTCTACAGAAATTTGTGCTGTTAAAGTAAGTTTAATAACATTGAGATGGGGTATTTTAAAGCATGAAGCATTAGAGTACTGCAAGCTCACTATCAACCCTAAATCCGGGATACCATTGCTGGAATTTACTAACCCACTCATCATTTAAAACTTGCGTTCGGACTTGAATAAGGAGATGGCAACATCCAGGAGTCCACCGCATTTGTTGTTTTTTAACGAATCGTTTGCTAATAACTTGATTGACAGCAGATTCTACAAACGAACTGGAAATACGCTCTCCATTACGGTAGCGTTCGCCATAATTTGGAATATACTGACCATTATTTGAGATGTAGGTTTCAAATTCCTCTAAATGATCACAGAGTTTTTCTGCCTCCAGGCTTGGTTCAGTATCATAATCATCTGAAGCTAATGCACAGGCACTGTCAATTAAATCTTCAATTTTTGATAATGCTTTAAATACATTCCCATGCCACAAATACCACTTTAAAGAGGTCAAATCTTTTTGGATGGATTCGCTCGAAATACCTGTTTCCAAATCTTCTTTAGTGATACCTTTGGCAATTTGTTTCATCACAGTTATCCGCATTGTGATATGAAACCAATCGAGTATATGTTCTGCATTAGGATTCAGATAATACTGTAGGTCACGAATACTTTCTTCACCATCTGATAAAAATGTGACCTGTTGGTTCATTTGCATTCCTTGGGATTTTAGCACCTCAAATATACGGCGTTGGGGTTTGGTATCGTAACAATAAACCATTCCAAAACGCTTGGATGTACCGTCTGCTTTTATACTCTTGCCTGCAATAACTTGAAACTGACCTGCTGTTTTAGTTTTTCTGTTATAGAAACGAACATATCCTCCATCCATACCTACTACCAACGGTAAATCAGGTTTGGGAAGCCTATCCCAATCTCTCTGGCAACCCTCAAATAATATTCCTGCTTCTTCTGGTAACTCCGATTCCAAACGCTTACCAAGTGAGTGTAGATTGTTGCGTATAGATGTAGCGTTTATTTCTCCTTCTAATGGTAGTAATTCTTGTAAGAGTTTGCTGGACAGTCCATAGGACATTAGAGATGCAAATTTTGATTCTAGGTAGAGCAATTCCGGTGATGTGCGCTCTTTTAGCAGGTTGGCTACTGGGTTAAAACTACGATTTGCTTGCTCGGTACAAGCACAGTGAAATAATCGATGACATTGCAGTTTTAATTTACCGAAAGGTGTCCTTTGTGTGATTGTCCGCTTATCTTTATGCAATAACTTTTTGCCACAATCTGAGCATAATTCTTGCTGTTTTTGATATAGAGCTATTTGTTGATTAACTATGCTGCGTTGTGTCTGAAGCAATAATTCTTTGCCTTGAGCTAGCGTTAGTCCTAAGTTTTCAGGCTGTAGATTACCCTTTTCAATTTGTAAAATTTCTTGAATTAATTGGGTTTCTCCTGATTCTGATTCAACAACTACTTGGATTTTAAATTTCACACTATCCCCTTGAACAATTACAGCGACTCCCTGTCTCCGGTAGCGTATTTTAGTAGATTTTGGTTGACTTTTTGACGGTCGAAACGGTTTTGATAAACTGAAAGCCAAGTGAGTAGTTCGCTTGCTTCTTCTCTACTCATGTCAAATTTTTTATTTTCCAACATTTGAGCAAAACGCTCTAACACATCCCCAATAAAAAACTCTTCCCTTGCTTTCATGAAGCCCCAAGGGCCACCACAGTTCTCTGGGGGACAAACACCTTTACCACCAGTGCAGATTGGGTAAGTTTGGTTTGGATCTGGAGTAAGTATCGCTTCTAGTCTGATTTGATGCCGCCACCAATAACGCCATGCACCCATGAATGGGCAAATACTGAAGTCATATTCGTATAAAAACTTTTCTTTCTCCCGCAACCCAAGGGACGAGAGTTTTACTTCACAGGCGCGTTCGCGTAGCGGCTGCTTTGCAGCATCGCTAAAAATTGTTCCCCCTGGTTGGGTAATCCCATAATACTTACCGTGAATGATGAAATGATGTAGGTGAATATCTTCCCACCCCATTGCCAGCTGGATCGTGTAATGTAAATCTTTTATTGTGGTGTCGCTTTTGACAAGTATGCGCCGCCTTCCGCATGGGGCTGATGCCAAGCAGTACTATCTTTAGTTGATAGATGGCTTTTTCAGAACAATCAGACATTAAGCTATCTTACCGCGTTATGTCCGTCATCTCCCCTGAAAAAAATCGCTCTCCTAATACTCTAATTGGTACTTGAGAACACGCCATAGCTTTTCTGCTTTTCTGCGTTCTGCTGCGATTTCACGGATAGTTTCCGCAGCTTTTTTAGCTGGATGTGATTTTAACTCCAAAAATTCGGCTTTCTTGATATCTTGCAAATAATAAAAATCTGTATAGGCTTGGGCTAACCAAGGAAACCCCAAAGATTTTTCTCTTGCCAATGTTTCTATTGCCTGCTTGTCTTCCTGAACTTTTCTTGCCCACTCAGCTTGTTGTTGTTGAACCTGTCTTCCCCACTCAGCTTGTTCGTGACTGAACCTCGCCTCTCTTTGGTCAAGTTGATCAAGTCTAGGCTTGAGTTTGGTGTACAGTTGAGCTTTATTAGCTTTGTCAACAACCCATGAGACAACACCAATAATTACGGCGATGCCGAGGAGGATAATCACTAACTCCATATTTTTGTATAGATTACTTCGCTAAGTTTACAAACTGTTGATCTGGTAGCGCCGCTACTACACCAGTGATCGATATTCTTTAATATTCCTTAGAAAGCTCTATACCCAGATTCTAACTTTTCAATCCATACTTTACTTTATTTTTTCGCTCATCTAGAGTCTGTGATATTCCTATCTGCACCACAATATTGGTTCAGTTTCATCAATTGGTTTTGTCATTTTTCATCAGTGCTTCCAACTGAGCCAACAACTTCTCTACCTTGGCTTTTTTCTTTGGGTCATCTAACACCTTGGATTGTTTCAACTTGCGAAAAGTACTATCAACCTGGTCTTTTATTGATAGGGTTTCTGGTAAAAATTGCTGCTCAATTTCTCTAATCTGCTTTTTAATTTCGTTTAATGACAAATTATAGGCTCGCGCATCCTCTAGAAGTTGCTTTCTAGTCTCCTCATCTTGAACTCGTGCGATCGCCCGTGCCTTGGTGTACTCCAGTGTCCCAGAACGCAGGACTTCTAGCACATCAGCAGGAAGATTGAGCAGTGGTAGACGATTCTTAACAAATGACTCCCAACTCATCCGCCCTAACGAGCCAAATAACTCTTCAATTACCTGGGTTTGGGGTTGAGACATAACGTTATGTCTCAGTTCGGAATTGCGATCGCAAACGTTTCTCATCCGATTAAGATGACTAATTACTTCATCTCGTGTCATCTCTATTCGTAACGCCAATAGTTCGAGGATACCTTCAGTTTCTTCTAGGGGGTTAAGGTCTTCGCGTTGCAGGTTCTCAACGAGACGCACTTGGTATGTAGTCGCATCGTCCATTTCCCTAACAACAACAGGAACCTCTGTTAAGCCTGCCATTAATGCTGCTTTGTAGCGTCGTTCCCCCGCTACCAATTCATAATCGCCTTCAGTCAGCGGACGCACTAACAAAGGTTCAAGGATGCCCAATTCTTTAATCGAGCGTGATAGTTCTTCCAGCTTTTGAGGGTCAAAGTAGCGGCGGGGTTGTGAGGCAGGAAGTTTGATTTTAGTAATGGCGATAGTGTTAGTAGCGTTGGCTTTGTTATCAGGTTGTGTAACACTGCTGCCAAATAACAAATCAACAGGTTTTTTGATGGCGGCGTAAGGTTCGTTGCGTTTGCTGCTCATGGTAAATCGAGTTTTTCTAAACTACTCGCTATTTTTTTGAGGACACCGACAGCAGGATGATTTTTATCAAACAATGCCAAGGGTACTCTATGCTCGGACGCATCGGCAAAGGCAATAGTTTTGGGTATAGGTGGGTAAACAGTACCAATATCTGATAGTTGTTCTTGCACAGCTTTAACAGTACGGGACTCTTGGGCAGTGCGACTATCAAACATGGTCGGGATAAATCCAGCAAATTGTAAAGTGGGGTTGGTGTGACTCCTAACTTGGGCGACTGTACTAAGTAAAAGTTCTGTCCCTTTGAATGATTTAAATTGGCACTGGATAGGGACAAGAATGTGTGTGGCAGCAGTTAGGCTGATAATGCTAAGTAACCCCAAAGATGGGGGACAGTCAATCAGAATAAAGTCGTATTTATCTTGCACTGTCGCCAGGGCATTTTTAAGGCGATATTCTCTGGCGATCGCACCGCTAAGCTGCATTTCACTAGCTGCCAGATTAATGTCAGCCGGGACAAGCGCCATACCATGAATTAATTGAGGATGTATAGGCAATGGCTTGTTGTCAACAATTGCTTGCTGGATGGTCTGGTCTAATTCATCGGGTTCGAGTCCCATGAAGGTAGTCAAGCTAGCCTGCGGGTCCATATCCACCAGCAGGACGCGACGTTTTTTGAGTGCCAGGTGATAGCCCAAATTCTGGGTGAGCGTCGTCTTTGCAACGCCTCCACTTTGGTTAAATAGTGCAATGATGCGGGTTTTGCTCACGAGTGATAAATTGCGATCTGAAAAAATTGATTGCCCCTTATACCGCAGATTGTAGCGTCGGCTAGGAGGCAATACAACTACTGATTTTTTAAATATTTAAGTTTTTCTGGCAATGCATTTTTGGAATTTTTGGCATAGCATAAAGCAATGACAAAGTATTCTCAGATAGTCGAAGTCAACCAGCTGCTGGGCAGTGAAGAGATTGTTCAGCAGTACACCAAGCCACAAACTCAGGAGAAGGTGAACAAACGAGCCTTTGACTTGGCTTTTAGTCGGTGGCAGGTGATGCCCAAGGCTGTTAGCGAGGGGTGGCAACACCCACAGATGGCTCACCTCAAGATGGTGATTAGGTGAGCGATCGCACAGAGCATGAATTCCAGTCTCTGGTCAAAAATTTCTGAAAATACGAACAATATTCCTGCAACGCCTCAAATTCTGAAAAATATCAATTGACCAAAGTCAAAGTTGTAGACTAGGCGTAATACATTTAAAAGTTAACGACTAAGGCAATGCTCCCAAGGGTAGCCGCCCAAAGGGTGAACACCTCAGATTTTCTCATAAGGTAAAGTGAATCTTTAAAAAATCACTATGCTGGACAATCAATCAGAATTAGATGCATGGATTCAAAATCCAGGTGATACAGAACTTGCTGAACTCTTCCGGGAAATCGAAGAGTGTGAAAAGCGTTTTGACGCGAAGTTGAAAAAACTAAAATCTCTATCAACGGAGATTACCGATCGCGCATTAGCTCTAGAATTTGATTGCGCGAAGTTCATCTACCAAGTGCGTCAGGATCTAGACAAATGAGTTAAAGACTTTGAAAGCAAGCGTTAGCAATGGGTAACAGAAAACTAAATTACGCTTGAAATAAAATGTACGCTCATCTGACCTATGGCAAACGTCAATCCAGAACAAGGCGTTGCTGCCAACTTGGGGGTCTACACCACTCTTAGCGGCTGATGTCTAATGAAGTGCGATCGCACCCCACAACAAAAAACCGGGCGCGTTAAGTACCGAGGCGAGAAACAAGAAACAAAAGTGTGAATGACGGTATCCCAAGAAGACAGCAAACAAAGCACCTGGATGGATTTTTAAGGTTGCTAGAGGTTGTGATTCATGAGTAAACACCTTCATCTGTGGCAGAAACTCAACCAACGGCAGCAAGCCACCCTCACTGCAATTTACCGCGCTGACCAGTCTGCGGAGGCAGCACAAAAAGAAGCTTGGCTATTAGGTTCAACCAGAGATCCTGCTGCTGTGTGGCGTAATCTGCAATATTATTTTGAACCCACAAGCTATGAAACTTTATTGCACAGGTTGCTACGAGAAGCTGGTGTAGTTGACCAGGGACTAGGTTCAACTCTGCGGGTTTTGGAAGGACACAACTTAATTCAATGTAATTATGACGGTAGTGAATTAATTTCCATCAAGCTCACCACAACTGGCCGTGCTGTCGCTCGTGCTGGCTTAGGAGAATCCGCACCCAAAAAGCCGCCCAAAGGGCAATTAAAACCAAGGCAGTGGGAAGCACTAGTCACTGCCTATCAAGCAGGTGAGAACGGCATAAGTGACGCAAGCTTTGGAGATTACGCTGGCTTTAGTTGGCGATGGACTTGGTTGAGACTGCGAGATTATTACAAAACCGATAACGGCCTAGTTAAAGAAGTAGGCTACTGGAAAGACGGTAAGCACTCAACCAAGCTGGTTATTACTCAATCAGGGATAGAGTTTTACCGTCAGCAGTGGGAAAAATACCGCGCTCTTTACCCTGATGTGAATGCGCCTATTCCTGAGTAGTTGTCAACTCCAGATATAGCGAGAAGCAGAAAATCTTAGCTAACACTAAAACCAACCAAAACTAAAGTAGTGACAATTAAAGAAGCAAAAACAGCTTGGATAACGTATTTGCGTTGTTCCCAAATTGCAGGGTACTCAGCATAGTACATCTTGGGTTCGGTTGCGTAGTTATTGAGAACGCCGTCTTCATTAACTGTGGTATACATAGCTCGTTTCCTTTATTTGTTATCTTATGTAAAGTAATATAACAATATTGTTACAAAAGGTCAACCTGACTTGACAACAAAGGGCTGATAGCGTTACTAAGAGGTGCTTATCAGGAATGGGGGCGATCGCTCTAGGTTTTGCGGGGATTGTTGTGAGGTGTGGTAGCACATGAACTTTGGTTCTACCTGGAAGTTGCGATCACCCACCGATACCTCTGATTCAACAATGATTGCAACCCCAATACAGGCGGTGCAAATCGTTTTTTTCAAGTCTTACCGGGAAGGCGTTGACCGTTGCAGCATCACCCACACCAGAACTCGGACGAGGTTGGTCACAGAGCCAACGAGGGCAGTAATGAGAATAGCGATCGCCAGAATAATCGCTGTTGGAGACTCGCCATGCTCCACAATAGGCATGGGGTCGATAGGGACGATTGGTGGGACAGTCTGGTGGGTTGGAGTAGGCTGTTGCT
Source organism: Fischerella sp. PCC 9605 (assembly GCF_000517105.1). Taxonomy (GTDB): domain Bacteria; phylum Cyanobacteriota; class Cyanobacteriia; order Cyanobacteriales; family Nostocaceae; genus PCC9605. Next base: position 225,459 of record NZ_KI912152.1, read on the forward strand.
GATTCATTTGAGCATTCCTCGATTGAGTTGATAATTTCAGGATCAAGGAATTATCAAAGTCTCAAGGCTCAGATCTGGTTTCAGATTTGGCTCAGCCATTAGACTTTGAAAAGTGACAAAATAAATTCAAGCTCACTCAACTCCATCAGCTATGGCGGCTTCAATCAGGGCATCTGAACAGGGTTTGCAAATCGTTGACCAGGCGAGACGAAAGAAGGGGTGGACAAAAACCGAGGAAGCCTGGTACGGACTTGCACTGACCTCAAAAGCAACCTTGAAGCGTTTCTGGTTAAGAGAACCCATTCAGCAAGAAATATTCATGGCTATCTGTAAGGCGGTTGGGATTGACGATTGGGAGGCGATCGCTGACTTTTCCTCTCAATCTTCAGAGGGCAAACAATCAGTTTCCTCCTTCACGTCCCCCCGTCCGCTCGTTCTAGACGGCAGCATAACTCAAGATGAAGTGAATAAAATTTTAAGGCTATTCTCGACACGCGATGCTGCTGTATTAGACAAGAACACGGAAAAGTTTCTGGGAACACAGCTAAATATGCAGGAAATCAAGGGCGGTTATTCAAATGGCTATATTTCGTGTTCAAAAATGACTACTTCAGTCTTACAGATAGAGATTGCGGAGCAAAACCAAGCGACTCGTGATATAGCTTGCAATCCGGGCTTCTTTTCAGATCGGGAGTTTGATGTAGATTATGTGGTGGAGGTAAGGGAAGACTACGAACATAACAATAAACCCTCACATTCAGGATTCATTTCTTACTTTCTTAGAAAAGCCGACAAGGGCTTTAAGATAGTGAACTTGAGAAGTCGAAAAGAGGGGCAATTGCACTAGCACGGTCTAACACTGCACTCCTACACTGGTTCGAGTGTTGGCGGTGTCCGAAAGGGTATCTGCCGCCGATGACTTCAGCCTTATACGGCTAGAATTGTAGTCTACGGATCAGTTCTTGAGTCGAGAACAGTTGTGAGGCTCCATTCCAATCGAGAAGACTTATCAAGATTTCTAGTTCACTTGACAAGAGACTATGAGGGGAAAAGGGCAAAAGAGAACCTACTAAATATTCTCAAAGATCAAAAGATAGTTGCTCGCAACGCTCACTGTTTAGTGAAGTATAAAATAAATCAGATGGGTTTCAGCAGTCTGCTAAGACAAAGCTTTAACACTGTTTGTTTTACAGAGACTCCTTTGACCCAAATTAAGCAACTTACTGCTGAGATAAAGGATAGAAAAATCCAATTGAAGCCGTATGGTTTAGTCTTTTGGAAAGAGAAACTTTTTGATAAAGGAGCAAGTCCAGCGATATACATTAATGCGAAGGGAACTCCTATAAAAGAATTTATTCTAGACGAATTTGATCGGGTATTCGAGGATGTAAGGCAATTAAAAGAACTTAAGAAAACTGAGAAAGAGCATTACAAAAGTATTGTCCACTATTATTCGCTGATAAATGTAGTGAGCGACGAACACGATTTTTTGTGGGAACGAGAGTGGAGACATCACGGCGATTTCTACTTTGACTACACAGATGTAGTAGCGATCATCGCTGAAAACCCTCAATATTTTGAAAAGTATTGTGAAAGGAATCTTGATTATAACCAGTTAGAGGATATTGAGAAAATACCGATTATCAACCCAGACTGGAATTACGAAGAAGTAATAGAACAATTAGCAATTACTATTTGGGATAAGCTTCAAAATGTACGTAGAACTTAGTATTGTTTAATTCCTAGCTTGCTGTCTACACATCAGTCGCTCACATGAGTATTGGAAAATAAAGCCAATCAACGCTGTCAAGAAAAATATAAAACATAACTAAATAGTTAAAAATGAACTCACCAGAAGAATATCTCAAACGAACAGAAAGCGCGGTCATTAAGATTTTCGACGGAATTAATTCATATCTCAAAATTTTACGTGATGCACTACCACCTGTCTACGTAGGTAATTTTGGAGATACACAAAACCAAAGACTTGTTTACAAGAACTGGGTAGCTTCAAATAGAGCCGCAATCCAATCATCACTCGAAGCACAGAGAGAATTTTCCGCAGAGAGTTTTGCACTTGCTACACTATGCGGTTCTTTACTTCAAATTGCAGCGATGGGAATTCAATGGTTTTCTGAGAATAAGGAGATACCTGAAGATGTACCTGAAGATTTGCGCTTACTGATAAAGACCGGAACAAAGACTGCTAAATTCTGCATAGGGCGCAGGATTCGCAGCGTACCTATCGGGTTAGCGATCTACGCTGCTCGTAATCAATTTAACCACATGGATGATGAAGAGCTTAGAGAGCCAAACATAACTATATTTAATTTACTTGCGTACAATCATGGTGTTGCCGTAGAGCAATGCTTCAAAGATCCCGCATTCGATTTAGAGAATAAAGTGTTGATTAATTTCTCTAGCAATATTACGGCGCTTCTTGAGTGGAGGAATTACGAATCTTATCATTCAGATATGCATTCACTCATTGTCGCGGGCTAACAAATCGTTGGAGCGAACAGACGAAAGCCCTTGGTGCTGAGTTCAAGGTTATCTGTGGCGCGATCGCTCCTCAGATAACTTCACAACAAAAGCGATCGCACAATTGGCGACATCTAACCAGAAGCCGTTCTAGCTTCATCATTGCCGAAGGATACACAAGGACTATCAACTTCCTGGGTCGGTTGGAATGAATTACAGAAAGTTACAGTAGCACAATTAACCTCTAATTCATCAGGGTGAATGCATTGCACAACGCCCTCTACCAACACATGAAAAGCGCAGTCATTGCAGATAGTTTTACATGGCAGTTGCTCTTTCATTGGCATTGAGTATAAAAGCCCCAGAAGTAGCGATCGCGCTTGGTGTTTTTACTTTTGATGCTGGCGTAGTTGCTCTACTATATAGTCTTCCAGTTCTTGTCTTTCTCGACTACTTGCACTCCTGTGATAGTTCCTTCCTGTTTCTTGAATAAATTTGCGTTTTTCACTTTGGGAACCTTTGCTCTTAAATTTTTGTTGCAGTTCTTCCCAAGTTTGAAGCGCCACAGCTTCACCAAGCTTTACAAGTGCAGCAGGCAGTAATTTTTTTGCAGAAGCTTGAAAATCTTCTTCTGTCTCAAGGGAAGAGAAATCTACATTGCTGAAGTCGATATCGATTTGAAATTTACTCATTCAATTATTAAAACTCACGCTTGCCAAAATTTTTACTGTTTACCACAACGATAACTGCCCAGGCGAAACATTAGACTTACCACCTTGGTGGTAAAAAAGATGACACGCACTGCAAAGCGCAATCAGGTTTTCCGCACAATTATTAGATGGGTTTCTGTCCCAATGATGGGTTTGTAGCGTGCGTTTCATTCTTTCGGAGCGGCTAAGTTTAGAAGTATCTTCACCTGGAGCAATGCACTTCAACCCACACTTTTGACAGCACCACTTAGCCTCTTGTTTAACTGCTAGAGCAAGTTCTGACCAATTGTCTGGGTAAAGCCGACGGTTAAACTTCATTGTCAGTGAAATATTGCGGGGCTTCTAGCATTTTATTGTTTCTTTGGTGTGCCACAGATGCGCCATCACGAATTTCTTGACTTTTTTGGTCAGAAAAAGTCAAGAAGAGTATTTAAGCTATCTTGACCAAAAAATATTGTCCTTGCATCCCCATCTTTGCTTGCGCTTAGGTGGGGTAGGATTCGTGCGTTTGTTACCAATGGTGCTACTCTACCACGAGGCTTTATGACTCAATGGCATTTAAGCTGGCAAGAGATGTTTGCTTTGGAGTATCGTGAAGTCGTTATGTGTAATGGTAAGCACAAGCACAGAGCAGATTTGTGCTTACCGCAGCCAGATGGCAGCAAGCTCATAGTTGAGTTCCAGCACAGTAGCATTAGCACCTGGGATATCTGCAAGCGTGAGCAATTCTATACTCAATTTGGCCATTTGCTTTGGGTGTTTGATGCCCGTAGGTTCCACATACGGCTAGAACCAACATCCTCTAATAGTGATATCTATAAATTCACTTTGTCACCACCACGTAAATCGCTATGGGTAATTAACACAGGATTAGCCTTCGATTTTGGTTATGCCGTCTTGCTTATTGCCGAAGCTTGCCAACGTAGTGGGAAGCGTATAAAGAGTGGAGGTTGGGGTTGGCTTTATCGCAAGCAAGCGTTCGCGACTATGTTGCTCTCATTTACAGAGCAATTCACATTAGACAGTAGCAAACCCTTGTGGGAGACAAAAACAAGACGTGCAACTACACCGCAATTATTAGCAGCGACAAAGCTTGTTGCAAGAGCTGGTTCTATGGTCATAGAATCGTTAGCACTGCAAGAGTTAAAGGTGCAGTTACCCAATGTTAATCAACTTGCGCTCAGAGGTGCGCTTGGGGCCGCTTGCTATGAGGCTGGTTATGTTAAGTCTCGTGTCAATCAACAATATTCAGCCTGGGTTAAAGGTATTTAGCTTTTCTGTGTTAAGCGTGATATCCGTCGAGTACAGTGCAATTAGTAACCAGAGCGATCGCACGATTCTATGACCTCAAACAGTTGCTTTTCAATAAGTGTTAATTGTTGCAATAGCAGAGGCAAGGGGATCGCCATCCTCACTATTGCATAATGACAAGGCTAGGTTTGTCTTGTGTGAATATATATTTCAACAGGAGATAGTACTTTCGGTTTCATCTGTTGTAGGTCATGTACAGGTAGCCTGAGTGTGTTTGCTTCAAAGAGCGATCGCGCTTTTGGGAGTGCCCTTGTTGTTCCTTCATGAACCTCTGCTTGAATCTCCGATTCGGGGCTTTTTTGGCGGGAGCGAACGTTGGGGCACCCGGCGCACAGTCCGCGATCGCGCTTTGGGAGTGCCCTTGTTGTTCCTTTAATACCATCACCAAAACCACAAGCCTCGGCCAGTCTTAACCCCAATTTGTGACTAGTTATGCATTCCAACGAAGTGCGAGTTTATATAAAGGAGTCAGGGCTTTGGTTAGTTCCTTTCCACGTTCGGTAAGACCATAGGTAACTTGTGGGGGGATAGTTGGCTCATAGTGGCGATAAACAATCCCCATTGATTCCATCATCCTTAATCTTTGTGTCAAAACTTTTGTTGAAATATCGCCGATCTTACGTCGGAGTTCTCCAAAACGTAGCGCACCATCTCTATGAAGAAACCAGAGGATATAAGTTGTCCATGTACCGGAAAGGTAATTTAGAAGGTTTTCCATTGAACAAGATACTGATTTCGTCATATTAGTTCCTTTTCGGTTATTTGGTTGCCAGATGGTACCTACTTTACTTTAGAAACTGCCTATTTTATCGTTTGAATCGTAGTTGATTAGTGAGAGTAAAGCATCACAGTGCTTGATTTAAGTGGGAAAGTCGCTCTAGTTACAGGCGCATCACGAGGTGTCGGTGCTGCTGTTGCACAACTTCTGGCTGAACGTGGAGCTGATATTGTGATCAACTATCGCAACAAAGTATCACGTGCAGAGGAAGTTGCTAACCAGATTCGTGCAATGGGTCGTCGTGCCCTTCTGGGACGGGCTGATATTACTGATGCGAACGAGGTCAGCTCCCTGATGCATGATATCGCCACTAACTTTGCTCAATTAGACTTGCTGATACTCAATGCAAGCGGTGGTTTAGAAAAAGATAAAGAAAAAGACTATGCAATGCTTGTTAATCTAACGGCACAGGAGCGATTAGTTGATTTGGCAGTACCCTTAATGCAGGCTGGTGGACGAATTGTTTTTGTAACCAGTCACCTAGCTCATTTCTATGGACAAAAGCCAGTATATGAGTTGTACGAACCTGTAGCAGCTAGTAAATATGCTGGTGAACAGGCTCTGCGTAACCGCATCGCACAACTTACGAACAGCAGAATTAGTCTTGCAGTTGTCAGTGGTGATTTAATCGAAGGCACTATCACTCCCAAGCTGATGGAACGCTCCAATCGCGGACTCATCAATGAACGTCGTGAACAAGTAGGTTCATTACCAACCGTTGAAGAATTTGCAAGGGCGATTGTTAATACCTGTGCAAATTCCAGTCTCAGCAGTGGTGCAACTGTGTTTGTTGGAAGCACGCAGTAGTAAATTCCAAAACTTTTTAACAAGCCAAGAAATAGCTAACGCATGGAAACCGCCGCATCACAAGCGTACATCCACCGCTTCTCCTTGTGGTGTATAAACGACCCCGCCCGAATCGCACCAATCCTCTGTTTAAATAACAATGAAATTAAACAATCTAGAGAATACCGCATCCAAAGATTAGTGTTGGAGGCATGGGATAGAATGTTTGAATAATTCGTCATTCGTAATCATAATTAAGATTTTATGAAAACAGATGCGATTTTCTATGAAATCTTTAAAGAATTTCCTAACATCTTCTTTGAAATCATTGGCAAACCAGAAACTAACACAAATATCTATGATTTTATCGCACCGGAAATTAAACAAAAAAGCTTTCGATTAGATGGGGTATTTTCTCCCCTTGAAGAATTCACTCTAGAACCACTATACTTTGTCGAGATTCAGTTTTACAAAGATGAAGAATTTTATGACCGACTGTTTACCAGTATTTTCCTTTACTTTACCCAATATCAACCACCCAACCCTGACCAAAACAATTCAAAATTCAAAATTCAAAATTCAAAATTTAAGAGATGATTAAGTAATTTTGAATTAACAGTTGGGGTACAAGCCCCTGTTTTTAAACATGGAAAACAGCTATAAGCAGCATCATTATTTCAAGCCCTATTATTTAATTATGGGGTCTTTAATTTTGAATTTTTAATTTCTAATTTTGAATTGGAGCGAAGCGATTGACTGGTTCGCAATAGTTATTTATGACAAGCGCAGCAATGAACGTACCTATCCCCAACGTTATCGTTCCTTGTTAGAACCTCATCTACGTCGCTTTTACCTAGATGAACTTGAAGACATAGCAGATGATTCTCTAGGAATAGGAATTATACGTTTAGTTGTAGAGAGTCAGAACAAAGCCACAGAATTAGCCAAAACCCTAATTAGCAAAGCAAAGGAGGAATTGACAGACACAAGAAGCCAAAGAAAAGTTCTAGAATTTATAGAGACAATTGTAGTCTACAAGTTTCCTAATTTAAGCCGCGAGGAAATAGAAACTATGCTGAATTTAAACTTGCTCAAAGAAACTAGAGTTTATCAAGAAGCTAAAGCAGAAGGGGAGGAAGAAGGTGAACTAAAAGCTAAGTTAAAAATTTTGCCAAAGCTGGTGCAACGGGGACTCAGTATTCAAGAAATATCAGAGTTATTAGAATTAGATGAGGAAACCATTAGAAACGCTTTAGAAGAGTAGTCTTAAATGAGGTGATTTCCTCGCGCTTCAAGCCACGTGACTATGACTTCAACAATAGCTATACTTAAAAATCTTGTCATACAAGGATTTTAGACTTCAAGATTCTGTGCAAGCTCACAAAGAATTGGTATGACGGTCATACCACTGACTCCATCAGTTTGGCGGGTGCAGCCATCCCAAAAGCGATCTGCTCTCAGTTGCCGCTTCGCGTCTACGCGCTTTGTTGCTGACTGTTGTTTTTCTGATGCAGGACTCTTAAGAGGCAGGGGGAAGAATCAGGCATGGGAGCAGGGAGCAGGGGGGAGTGTGGGGAGTACCGGAGGTGTGGGGAGTGTGGGGAGTGTGGGGAGAGGGGAGGAAGCTTTTTGTAGGGCAGTACTGCGTTAGAGTAGTGCTCGCGCATTGGATGACGAACTAGTTGTACTCATAATCATAATCTGTTTGAAAAGGACATATCGACCGTTCACATTCGGAGTGGGGGAGACATCCACACATAGGGCATAGCATGATCGCGAGAATGTCTTCAAACTGTCCATCAAAACCGATCATTTTTCCCCACAGACTCCAATGTAATCTCAGCACAGATTTAAGATTGCATTGCCGAGAGAACCCGCCATGCCCACCGTGCCATATTTTGCTCGTGGCGGGTGGGTTGGAGACCCATCAGCGTTGCTTGAGACAAACTGACAAACGCACCAGATGCCGGATAAAACAACACCATTGCGGCTAATAAACTCCAAAACTCATGGCTGAGGGAAATCAGCACCAGGGCGATCGTAAATTTGTTCAAGTAACAAAGTTCAGAATTCGACCAGGAACGTAAACAGCACGATGAACCTCCTGATTGTTTAGATGCCGTTGAATTGCTTTTGTTTGTCTTGCGATTGCGATCGCTTCCTCTTGTGAAGCGTCCGGTGAAAGGGTAATTGTGGTACGAGTACGTCCATTGATCTGCACTGCGAGTGTGATCTGCTCCTGAATCAGGAATTGAGGATCAAACTGGGGAAAAGTTTGCTGATGAATTGAGCCTGATTCCCCCAATTGCTGCCAGATCTCTTCAGTCACATGGGGTGCAAAGGGAGCCAACATCAACAGATACGACTTCAATTCCACCTCAGCAATACTCGAATTTGATTGCAACATATTGAAATAACTCATCAATGCGGCGATCGCTGTATTGTATTTCAGTGATTGAATATCGGAGGAAATCTTGTGGATTGTTTGATGTAAACGCCGCTGTGATGCCAAATCTGGCGGATTGGGTTGAAGACAATTTTGGTGTTTGATCGCCCATTGATACACTCGATCCAGGAATCGCCGGATGCCAGCAATACCGCGATCGGAAAAATCACCACCCTGGTTGTAGGGTCCCAAAAACATCAGGTAGGTTCGCAATGTATCTGCACCATATTCCTCTATGTAGCGATCGGGATTCACCACATTGCCCTTCGATTTGCTCATCTTGGCACCCTGTTTGGTCAGCAATCCGTGGGCGCGAAATCGCCGAAAGGGTTCTTCAAATGGGATATGACCCAAATCTTGCAACACCATTGTGATGAATCGACTGTACAAAAGATGGAGAACAGAATGTTCTGCACCACCAATATACATGTCCACAGGCAACCATTTAGCGGTAATTGCTGGATCAAATGGAAAAACAGAGCGCTCGCTCGACGGATAGCGCAGAAAATACCAGGCAGAATCCAAAAAGTTATCAGATACATCCGTTTCTCGCCGTGCTGCACCACCACAGCAGGGACAGGTTGTATTGACGAATTCTGGAATTTCCGCCAAAGGAGAATTCCCAGTTCCTTGAGGCAACCAATTCTCAGTTTCAGGCAACTGCACTGGCAACCGATCCTCAGGAACGGGCACTGTACCGCAGCTATGACAGTAAATGATGGGAATTGGCGGGCCCCAATAGCGTTGCCGTGAGATCGACCAATCTCGCAAGTGATACTGTACTGTGCCATCTGTTTCGGAACGACCAATCCAGTTTCGTTGAGCCGTTTTGACTTTTTCTGACCAATCCAATTGATCCAAATTGTCCAACAACCGTTGAGCATACTGGGTGATTTTGAAGAACCGCTGTTCCAATTCCCGTTGAATGACGATCGCACTGCACCGTTCACACGAACATCCAACCACCTGCTCATCAGCAAGTACTGTTTTGCAGTCAGGGCACCAGTTCACCGCCGCTTTTTTGCGAACCGCTAATCCCGCTTTGAACAACTGCAAGAAAATCCACTGCGTCCACTTATAGTACGAGGGATCGGTAGTCTGAATTTCATGCTTCCAGCAGAAACGATTCCCAATTCGTTGCAACTGCGTTTCTCGAAATCGCTTAACATTACGTGCCGTGAGTTTGCTGGGATGAACGCCTTGCTTAATCGCAAAATTTTCGCTGTGAATGCCAAAGGCATCAAAGCCCATTGGCTCAAATACTGCTCTGCCCTGCATCGCCATGAAACGACCGTAGATGTCGGCTCCGGTAAAAGCATAGACATTCCCAACGTGCAAACCCTCTGCTGAGGGATAGGGGAACATCATCAAATTGTAAAATGGCTGAGCAGTCGTTGCTAAATCGACCTCATACAGTTGGGTTTGCTGCCAGACGGATTGCCATCGGGCTTCGACCGCGCGGTGGTCGTAAGTAGAAGAAGGTGGAATAGAATTGACCGGATCATTTTGATCCGGCGTTACAGGTCCGAGTCGTGCATCATCAAATCCTCAATGTCTACTTGTAATATAATTGTAATATCATAAGTGTGCGATCGCTCCAGTTACATTTCCCCAGTATTTCTTAAGCACCCCCGCGTATCGCCTGTGGGTTAATCCACAGTCGCCTCAACTCGTTGCAAATCTCAATAATCTCGTGCTTGGTAGGCGATTGTGAATTTGAACGTTTGAGCGATCGCTTTTTACATGACAAGGATAGCCCCAAGCAACGCCCTCAGTTGAGTACAGTAGCCCGTTTCCAGATGAACACCAACAGCCAACAAGAGGCAATCATCCGGTAATTGTTAGAGTTATGGTCATCCCGCTTACCCTAACAAAGCGTGCGGGTGCAGGCATCCCCTAGCGCGATCGCGCTTTGTTGCGGACAGTGGATTTTCTGAAGCAGGACAGTTGAAGAGGCTCTTGTGTAGGGAGCAGGGGGGAGGGGGAGTCAGGCACTTAGCAGGGAGCAAGGCGCTATTTTGATGTGCTCGCACCTTGAACGAAAAAAGCGCTCGCTCGCGCCCGCAGTTGCAATTGCAATCAAGTAGTGAATCGTCAAAATATTAACACTATTTGTATGCGGATAGAGTAGTTTCACTGCACCTTTACCAGTGCATAAGCTGAGTTTAAACTTTGGTGGATAAAGTGTTTGGAATTATACATCCAAGATAATACCCGACTTTATGGAGGGTTTTCGTTTGCAGATTGAAAGTGCGATCGCGCGGTAGGGAATGATGGGTAATTAATCAACACTACTGAGTAAGCAGTGCGATCGCCCTCCTTACTCGGGGCATCAGAAACCGCCGCATCAACGAGAGCACATCCACCGCATCCCTCTGAGGGCGTATAAACCACCCCGCCGGACATCGCCAACACAATCGGAGGCTGACGCGCCCAATTAAATCACTGGCTAACATCCGTTTTACCGTATTTTTACCCTTCGCCCAAAGAATGCAGCTGTTGATGAATAGACCAGTGGGATTTTCACACCAACCTTCACTAATCGCTTCTTTCACACGGGCGATCGCTCCAAAGAGCAATTAGCCCAATATTTCTTGACCACACCCAAACAAGGTTCAGGGTTAATCCGCAACCTCCTCAATTCGTTGCAAATCTCTCCTATTTCCTGCTTGCTAGGCTTAGACGAAGTTGAACCAACTTCGACCTCCGGTGCGGAAAATTGGTTTCATCCCTCACACTTTGGTCTTGAGTCAAAAATTATCTTCCAAATTTACGCTTCATTTCTTTTGTGACAGTTCTGGGTGCGGAATGTGGGATACTACTGTTGTGCTGAAGCCCAAAGTTTTTTCAGTGCTTCTTGCTTTGCTGCTTCTAAGCGTTGTTTCTCCTCTTGTGGCACTTCCCCCAACAACTGCTGAACTTCAGCTTGCTCGCTAACTATGATTAGTTTGGGGGTTTATCTTAGCGCCATTTCCTACTGGAAATAAAGCCTGTCAGTTTATCCAATTCTTCCACAACAAAATCAGGCACATTTGCATCTTTGCCTTTAGCAATGCAACAGTCTCGTAATGCTAGAAGGAAACCTTTGATTAAATCTGGTGCGCCTGGTTTGCTAACTGCTGCTTGAAAAAATTGCTGCCATAATTGCTCATCGTCACCATAAAGTTTTAATAAGTGCAGACCAGCCAGATATTCGGCTAAAGGGTCTAGAGCAAAGCGAATTTGATCTTGTGCAGCCCCGATGGTTTGAATCAGACGCAGACGTTCTTCTAGATACTTAAGGTGAGTTGGACTATCGTCAATATTGAGTGTAGTTAAAGCATCATCTTTTTTAGCCGCAGCAGGTCGAAAATTTGTCTGGATGCATTCCCAAGCGATCGCTTGAGCATCTTGATGGACAGTGCGATTGTCATAGCGATCGCCAGTTACACTGCGATTAAGTTCGTTAACATAAAAAAGCATTAAATCAGGGATATTTTCAGGGATCTGGCCATCTGATGTGCCTTCTTTCGCGGCAATCAACTGTTCTGCATACAACTTCGCCAACAGGACGGTAATGTTTCGCGCTCCTACCATTGTGCTTAAGCGGCTACAAGCGTCGAAAAACTCCGTATCGGTGAAACAGTCGCGTTTGCCTCGCTGCATCAAATATGCTTCCATGAACGACGACAGGCGATTTCCTGCAATCCGCAAAGGCTTAAGTGTGGTTTTGGTTACTTGTCCCAGTTTTTCCTCAAAACGGGACGTAATTACTAAAGCGTTAATACAAAAGTCTGGAGAATCTGGACGAATTGCTTTGCGCGTGACTTCGCCCATTTCCGAAAAGTGATCGATAATGACTAAAATTCGCCGATGTCTAAGCAGGCGTTCCAGCAATTCATCAGAAATTGGTTCTGGTTCGTTGGTCAAATCCTGTAATTGTCCCTGGATAGCTGCCATCAATGGTGGTTTACCAACTGTTTCTAAATCTAGTTCTTCCTCAATTAGCAGTGGCAGCATTTGGTGTTCACAGAGGCGTTCTGCTTCATCCTCTGAGATTGCCCATTTAGCAATTTGACAGGCTAGGCTTGTTTTTCCAGCTCCTCCTTCTCCCCAGATCGGCAAGCAACCCCGTTGTTTTTTGAAGCTAGAGCGCAGTTCGTTGGCTGTAAGTTGGGCTACAGTCTTGCCGTCGAGAATCACAGGGATGGGGATGTGAACTTTTCTAGCGCGCACCGTGTCCTTTTCCTGAAATTCTTCTTGGACTGATTTGAGGTGTGCAGCTACCCATGCATCCAGGACTCTAGGGTGATAATGAAACAAACTCAGAAATAGTACTGTTCGCAGAGGTACTTTGATGCCGATAACAGGCAAGCTAAAGTCAGTGTAAGGTTTAAGTGCATCGTTGATCCGCAGCAGCCACAGAGGATGCACTCGCAGCAGAAGCAACCAAAGGGAGGGAAAGAAAATTAGGTAAATTACTGTTCCCACCGCCCATTGATTTTTTTTCATCCAGGCAAATGCTCTGTCAAAAATACGTAGGTCTCTTTTATATTTAAGTGTTTCGATAGAGAAACTTACAGTTGAAATCTGGGTTTTGTAAGGCTTCAACTGAGGGTCTGCTAAAATTTTTAGAGCTTTCTCCAAGTCTTTGATGACTTTATCTAATTCAGCGTAAGATAGCGTGTTGGCTTCTTCCTGAAGATCACCAGCTATCTGAGCCAGAGCAGAAGCAGCTCTAGAACGAATAAATTCATCTTGGTCTTGCAAAGCTACAATCAGAGGTGGAATAACAACTTGAGCTTGTTTTGCAAAATTTCCCAAAGCAGAAATAGCACTAGAGCGAACCCGCACATTCTGGTCTTCCTGCCATACCTTGATTAGGACAGTTACAATCATTTTGGCCTGTTTAGTACCTTTCCCGATACTGCCCAAAGCAGAAGCAGCATTGGAGCGAACTGATTCATCCTTGTCCTGCAAAGCCACAATTAAAGCAGGTATTGCGGTTTGAGCTTTTTCCCCTATATTACTCAAAGCATAAGCACTACTGGAGCGAACTGATTCATCCTTGTCCTGTAAAGCCACAATTAGAGCGGGTACTGCACTGTCAGCATCTTTGCCAATGTAGCCCAATGCACTGGCAGCATTAGAGCGAATCCATGTATCCTTGTCTTGCAACGCCTCGATTAGGATAGGGACAACATTTTGAGATTCTTTTCCGAAAGAAGCCAAAGCAATAGCAGCATTGTAGCGAACCCGTGCATTCTTATCCTGTAGCTTCGCCTTGGTTGCGGATGTATTTTCTAAGTACTTCACAGAAACAGAAATCTCTACGTTTTCGACTCTACTTAAAGCAATAGCAGCATTGTAGCGAACCAATTTATCTTTGTCTTGCAATGCAACTGTTAGATCTGGTATAGCTGCGTTGGCTTCTTTCCCTATTTGACTCAGAGCATAAGCAGCACCAGAGCGAATCTGTGCTTGCTTGTCTTGTAATGCTACAATCAAGCCAGGTATAGCTTCTGAACGCATAGTAAACAAACCATGAACAGCATCAGAGCGAAGCTGGCTATTTTTAGTTTGCAAAATTTTAATCAAAGCATGTACACCTGATTGATTTTTCAGTGAAGACTTAAAAAAATTGATGGCTGCTAGGCGTATTTCTGGATCTGCGTTTTTCAACAGTTCGATATAGGCGATCATTTCCACCTCAGTTACCAGTTGCTGCTGCAACTCCTTGTCAGTCTGCAACTGGGGATGCTGCTTGATCTCCTGCTCAATATACCATTTCAGAACATCCGCATCGGATTTAGACAGTTGTGCCCAGCTAACGTTTGCTACGATCAAAGGCGATGTCAAACTCAGTAGAACAACTGCCTGAAGAGAAACGAACTTAGTACAGCATTTTATAAATCCGTTACGAATTGAGTGACTCACTGGCAAAGCTTGGAGGGATTCAATCACACTGCGAACTTGTAAAGTTTTGTACTTAGTTAATTTCCTGAAACGCTCTTTCATCAAAATTTTTAGGTAGGTGCATATAGTCAGGATACATACTACTCTTATTTTGGCAATTACCTTCAATAAAAGCCTTAATTCTTCTAATTAAAAAACGACAAATTAGACAACAATTCACCCCAAGTTCTCACAAAAAATTTGGGGTTATCTTCTGCCATAATCACGCGCTCACTCTCTTATTAAGCCATTATTCGCAATTCAGATCCTCGCGTTGTGTAGCGCAAATCCGCAAATTTAGAAATGTGCTGTCGCGCAAAAATAAAGAGCACCTCCTGTTGGCAATTCTGGTAGTTCGTTCGTTCGGGTCAGAATCTCTTAAACGGTTCAGTAGTTGAGTGATTGTGTGCGGTTGTGTACCGCAGAAATCTGCGGAGTGCAGTGACAGTCATACCACTGACTCCATCAGTTTGGCGGGTGCAGCCATCCCCTGGCGCGATCGCGCTTTGTTGCGGACTGTGGTTTTTCTGATGCAAGACATGCGGAGCGGCACTGCTCCCGGAGCTGCTATCAAAGGTTTTTGAGTATTGTAATGAAAGCTTGATCATTGAGTGATAATGACTCTTGATCTGGTTGGTCTTGGGCGATCGCTTTTAATTTAATAGCTAAAGTTCAACAAAGGCGTTTTGGAGCAGTGTTATGAAGCAGCAAGAGACAATAGAAACTTATCTTCAAGCAGTTGCAATGTATGACGCTGGATTGAAGTTTACTCCTAATCACCAAAAAACTCTTTGCCGCAAAGCTATGGTTTATGAGAGCGTTGATTAGATTTTGGTACTTCCTCGATTTCAGGTGTTTGGCTGCTTTTACTCATATTCTGATTCAACAAATCCATCACGCTTCATCTGTCTATAAACTGCATTGCGAACATACGCAGATTGATTTTTATACCGCTCTCTCAAAATCTTCTGTACCCAATCAGGGAGCTTAACACTTAAAGGGGTTTTCGGAGTTTTCTTTTTTTTCTCACAGATAAGTTTTCGTTGTGTATTTTTACCTGTTTTTTCTTTGTCGAGCATATCCATATCCAGCTTTGTCCGAATGTCCAGCGTAAGATTTTCGCTGATTTTATTGACATCGCATGGATCAATTATCTTGTCAAAGATCATGCTCATGAGCACGGCATTTCGGACATAGGCAGAGGGATTGTATTCCTGTTCCTTGAGAACACTGTGCATCCATTCAGGAAGTGCAACACTCAAGGGACTTTTCGTTTTACCCAAGAATGACGGTCTTCCTCCTTTATTCCTCTCTCGTTTCAGAGTGCATAGAGAATTATCTGTGGTAGTACTCATAATTACCTTCAAGAAGTAATGCATCACCCGAAAAAACCACTACAATACATTATATGATATATGTAAGGAAATAAAAAAAAACGCGCTCCCAGAAACGGAGACGCGAAAACAAAAAACTCTTATCTCAAAAGTATCATGCAATTACTCGAATCAGCTCCTTCCCCTTCAAATATTCATACTTTTCCTGTCAACCAATCTTGGGAATCTGCTATTGACACAGCAAAAGACTTCCTTGAGCAAGCACACGAGCTAGAAATCAAGGCAGGTAGACTCCTGGCAACAGCCAAAGAACAAGCAAAGCGAAAATTCTCAAAACAGCTTGAATATATTGGACTCGACAAACTCCAAACGAATAAATACATCAAAGCCGCAGCAGTAGCGGACGAAATTCCTTCAGAGGTAGCCGTTACTCTTGGACTTCCCCTCCTTCTCCAATTAGGACAGCCAAAAAATCAAGAAGCCTTGGCGGCAATTTCGTCCCGTGACAGCCAAGTTGATGTAGTACTCAAGATAAAGGAATACCAACCTGCACCAGTACCGCGCCCCAAACAAGCAGTTTCTTTTGTCGGTAATCAAAAGGGCGGGGTTGGGAAGTTACGAATCGAAATTCCTGGATGCCCTGAAGCGATTGACCTTGCCAATGATTTTAAAGCTTCTGGGTTGTCTCCTCTCAAATGGCTGCAACAAGTATTGCATCGTCAGGATGAACAAGCCCGTGCTCAAGCTGAATTCAACAACTATATAGATGCACAGGCTGAAGCAGTTGCACCAGAAATAATTCCTATTGCTAATGAAGGTGAGAAGTTAGAACAACTTGGATCGCTCCTAGTATTTACTCCTGGTGGCGTTGATGTTATTGCCTCAGAGCTTGCAGAACTGACTGGAGATGTAGTTTCTCACTCGCAAGATAGTGAGCAGTTGGTTGGACAAAATTCTCAAGAGATTGTAGAACATCCTTACGATTTGAGTACAGCATCGGATTGGGAAGATGTCGAGAAATTGGTTGGGCGAGATTCAGTAAAATTAAAAGCATTGACAGCACAAGCTTCACCAGAGCAATTGCACAAGCTCCATGAGTATTTGGTTGACTATTGTGAGCGCACCCCTGATGCTCTTGCAATGCATGATATCGATTGGGTTCCATTTGCATTATTAGAGCCAGTGCTCAAAGCACTTTCTCTTGAAGTGCAAGATGTGTACGGTGGACTTGCGCTCAATACGTGGTGTCCTGGCTGCACGTTTGTATCCGTAGTTCACTTTGGTAACGACGAGAAAGAATCGTGGGAATTTCTCATGCCGGATGGCAGTCCGATAGAAGCCTACGACAGAGCCGATGTACGTATTACTCAATTTTGAAAGTGTAAGCCTCTGGCAGAATATTCAAGAGAATTTCTTCCTGTCTAGTTAAGCTATTGTTAAAATGTGCTTTTTTCATATGTTGCTAGTGGCGATCGCCCTTGTTATTCTTATTTGGCTGCTCTCTGCCGTTGTTTCTCTTGGTCTGATACCGACCCCATCAGCTCAATAACTTCATCTTTTTGCTTCTGCCCCTCGCTGCGAGGTAGTAACCGTTGGGAGTGTCACTGCTTCATCTAAGCCTTGCTGCTAAAGACAGAAGCGATCGCCATACTTAGGTATCAAGCGCTTGGGGGTATGAAATCAGTTGATGGTGGTAGTAGGTTTTGAACTTGGGATTGGAGTTGGGCGATCGCGCTCCGTGCATTACAAGAATAGCCGCAAGCAACGCCCTCAGTTCAGTACAGTAGCCAGTTAGCGACCAGATGAAAACCAACAGCCAACAAGAGGCAATCATCCGGTAATTGTTAGAGTTTTGGTCATACCACTGACTCCAATAAAGCGTGCGGGTGCTGCCGGGAGCAATTCATCTTTGATTTGAAACGCGATTGCTTCCATAGTTTCTCCAGTTTTTTGACGCAGGGCAAAACAATGGCATTGCAAAGGAGCCACCGTCATAAGAATTTGCTGTATCTGTGCCGCTTATAAAATCATCAGAAGTTTGCCAGTACCGCGTTTGAGTCGTGGGGTGCAGTTATGAAACGGCATGTTTGAGCTAGTCAATAGCTTGGTGCAGCCCTATATGTGCATTATTTGCGCCCCCTACTGCTGTCTGTAAGACTTGTGGCTCTAATATTGTGAGTCCTGTTTCCGGGTGCAAAAATTCTGTAGCCTCAATCAAAGCGAGGAATCAAGGGATGGCGATCGCTCGACTCGGTAGTGGCTCGAGCGCTCGTTGTTAAGGGGCTTTAATGAGGGTTAGTAGTGAAAGCTTTGGTTGTGTTGCAGCGATCGCCCCAAGGTGTGTGGCTTAACGTGTCCAAACAGGGGTGAAGTTGGCACTCTTGTTCGGAGCAATCGCCCCTCTTACTCGTTCATCAGAAACCTTTGCATCCTCTGAGCGCACATCCACCGCCAAAGAGTGAAGGCGTATACACCACGCCTTGTGAGGAGCGCGATCGCCCTTCTTACTCCATCATCAGAAACCTTTGCATCCTCTGAGCGCACATCCACCGCCAAAGAGTGAAGGCGCATACACCACGCCTTGTGAGGAGCGCGATCGCTCTTGCGGGAGCTGACGCAGCCCAAGTAAACCATCGGCTCACATCAGTTGTCACCACATTCTTACCCTTAGCTCCACTGCGTTTCTGTGTTGATAAACAGCCCAGTTGGGTTTGAGCACCACCCCTGAGCAAGTGCCTCCTTCAGTCGGGCGATCGCGGGAGTGCACTGGCTGATCAGTTGCAATTAACTGATAGAGACTGCATGGCATATGGGATCTCGGTGAAAATAAAATGTGCGTGCCGTTGCACTGTCCCCGACAAAATTGGGCAGGCTTGTATCAGGCTTATTCAATTGGCCAACGAGTTATCTTTCTCAGAAGCCTGCCCAATTTTGGTACGTGGAAGACCCCTAACCCGATCAAATATATTTCGACTCAGCCCAAGGATTGATGAGCGTTCCGTTTAGAGAGGCGGAACGCAAGGGCGGCACATTTTATTACTTGGAAAGGCCTATGGGATGGAAGTGCTGAAATATGCAAGTTATTGGGGTGCGATCGCTACTCCTTTGTTGGATGCAACCAGAGCGATCGCTGTGTTCTAAACCTTGGCGTCAAAGTTTAGCTGGGCAAGAAGTACAATTTAAAAAATTTGTAGAACCAAAAATAAGTACAGACCATTAATAGCTGAGGTGAAATCTAAATTGATTGAAGCGTGGTTAAATTCCGGACTGATTATCGCTTCCAGATATCAGGATAAAATCTCGCAACAGAGCATAGCTTCTGCAAAGAGTCTTGGTGAGCGAAGTAGTACAAAAGATTTTCGGTTTTATTCTATGCTGTTTGATGGAATTTCTATTGATGGGACAGTTTCTATTCTAGATATTGGATGCGGTCAAGCAGAGTTATTATCTTTCTTAAAAAACAACTACCCGCACGTGAAAATAGATCGCTATTTAGGACTTGATCTTGTTAAGGAATTTCTAAATGTAGCGCAGTGTAATTATCCAGATTATGAGTTTCAGCTTGGGAATTTTATTTGTGAACAATTCTTACCGAAGCAATCCTTCACTATAGTTATAGCTCTTGGAGTTCTTGTCTCGCGAGTACCATATTATCAAGAGTTTGTCGAACATTTTATTAGGAAAATGGTTCAATGCAGTTCAGGTCATATTTTATTCAATTTGATTAGTGAAGTCGATTTCTCATCACAGAACTACGTTAATTATGAGCAGGTAGGTCACTCGACATGTTTTTCTAGGAAAGCTCTTGAATCCATTCTAGATAAGATTGAAGACATTAATTATCGCATTGTGGAGGCGCGAATTTTCCCAGATGCTACAGATATGTTTGTTCACGTTTTTTGTAGAACCTGTTGAAAAATGTAGACTTTCTATGAAGGATTTGAGTATCCTCTCAATAATTTGGGGTAGGTAAGGTTTAAGTAAATAAAAGAATATAAAAGGTTGAATAACTAGGCGTAAATTGTTGAGTAGATTCTTCCATCCCGAAACCTCGTCCATAGTGCTGGGGAAAACCGGGATAGCGGAAGGATTGCCCAAAGCGGTGTTTGAGCATTTTTTTGGATGGAGGTAGCGATCGCCATCAACGACATGTACATTTAAAATAAGTTTGTAAAGTTTAAGAGTCCTGAAAGCCTTGAAATAACGTACTTATGGTTTGGTTTAGAAAATAATAAAGTCGTAAACTGTCACATGAGTAGGATTTACTCCTTGACAAAAAAGATTAAGTATGGGTTGTGGTTTGAGAGGCATTGAAAGTTTGATTGTTCAACGAGACAGAGCGATCGCACTGTAGGGCTTGAAAAGCGATCGCGCTTCCATACTGACTCTGGATTTTTGATGCAGGACACTCGTAGGGGCAGGGGGGCAAACAATTCAAAATTCAAAATTCAAAATGCAAAATTTAAGAAATAGTTTTAAATTTAATAATTTTGGAAGAAAGCGCCACCATCTTGATTGTGGCGATCTTAGATTAGTGAGGCAGTGCGGTGAGACCAGCACTGCGCTCCTGGTTTCCCTCCGCAGGTGACTGGCGAACCCGGAGGGTCTTGGGGTCTCCCCAACAGGAGCAACTGCCGTGGTGAGTACAATAGACCACGCTCTCGTCAATTTTGAATTTTTAATTTTGAATTTTGAATTGTGTTGACGCAAGACACTCGTAGGGGCATTGCAGGTATGCCGCCATCATAACAAATTGCTGTATCCGTGCTGGTTATAAAATCACGCCTAACGTATGCCAGTAAAGCGTTAGAGTCGAGCGGTGCAGTGGCTGAAAACTTACGCCCAGCATGTTTGAGCTAGTCAATAGTTTGGTGCAGCCTGTAGGGTGCATTACTTGCGCCCCCTACTGTTGTCTAATATTGTGTATTGTGAATTCTGTTAAGGGTGCTCCCAATTCCGTAGCCTCTATCATAAGAGGAATCAAGTGGACCGCGATCGCCGCCGTGTGAAGGACGATCGCGCTCGTTGTTAAGCCGAGAATACTCACACTAAATGTAGGAGCCAGCATCTGTTTCAGATTCTTGCATAAAATTTCCCACCATAGCGCACATCTGGCTGTTCAACACTCATATCTTGCACACAAGCACGGGGAGTTTTGAATGAGTGTTGGAAAGTGCCTACAAAAGTGCGACAACCAAATGGCACGAGAATACGGTTATTATTTTCAAACGTCTGGTCACGATACAAATTCAGGGTAAAATTACGAGCGATAGCAAAAATTTGAGGTAAAGACGTGGTGCGAATTCTAGACGCATCCTCACCCTGAGTAACATCCCGAACAGCCCGGCACTTTGTTTTCTACGCCCCAATAGCCTCGAATACGTTGTGCAAATTCTTGGGCAGTTGGGAGAAGGGATTGTTTATGATTCAGATGGCAAAGGGTTCACAATTGAAGAAATGATGCATCTGCACTCAATAAAATGAACACGATAATTACACCAAATCAAATCCAACTTTCCCCAGGCACAGTGGTGCGAATGCTGGGAACTTGGCACGACTACGAGAGATTGGTGCAACAGTTGGGCGATCGCGCAATTCCACGAATCAAATATCGACCAGGTGAAATACTATTGATGGCTCCTTTACCTGAGCATGGGCGCAAAGCAGGGCTAACCGCCCGAATAGCCACAACTCTACTTGACTACTTAAATCGGCGGTATGAAGAATTTACTCCGATTACCATGAACTTACCCGAAGTTAGGGGGATTGAGCCAGATTATTGCTTCTACATTGAGAATTGGGCAACGGTGGTAGGCAAAGACCGCATCGACTGGCAGAACGACCCTCCGCCTGATTTGGCAATTGAAATTGATATTACAAGTTATACAGATATTAATGATTATTTGCCCTATCGAGTGCCAGAAGTTTGGCTGCTAAAGAATAATCAGCTATTGGTTTACAGATTAGAGAGTGAAAGTTATGTAATCGCACAAAGCAGCTACTTTCCCAACGTTTCAGACATTGTGCAGCAATGTCTCCAAATTGCAAGCGAGCAGACGACAAGTGAGGCGATTAGATGGCTGAGGGACTTTTTGCACAACAACAATAACCATTGAAGGGGGCTGGAAACTTCCCGCACCGCTCTATTTGCTAGTTGTTTACAATTTCCCCCTAGAAAAAGCCGAATGAATAATTTTGGTTTGTAAGGGATGCGATCGCCGGGTGTCGATTAACACGGAAGTTGGGTTCTTACGCACTTTTGGTGAAACTGAAGGACAGATTCGGTTCTAGCCAAAGATGCTTTAGCGCGAATATGGATGCAGTGATTGATTTACGCTGAATCACAAGTGAGAGAAGTGAGAAGATGGAATTTCTATCAGTTAAGAGCTAGAGAGCGGGTAAGCGTAGAAGTACTTGACCTAAAACGCAAGATATGGGTGTTGTTAAAATCGGGAATTTTAGTATTCCGGTTTTATGCGATCGCGCTTAATCAGACCCAAATATTTTACCCAAAATAGGCGTTTTATCCTAACCCACATAATGGGCGTTTTTGTCAACACATATTAGTGGATCGGCTCTCTAGTACTACAACGAGAGATTCAATTTGGTTTGAGCACGAACCTCTGTTCTATCAGTTTTTGAGCGATCGCCCTTTTTTGGAACTAGCGCCTACAACCTTTATTGCTTCGTCAAAGTCTCGTTGTAGTACTAGAAATAGACACGATAATATAGATGCGCTGACAAATCAACGCACCAATTAAATCTTCGTTTACTCTCTAACTCGCCAAGAGGAACCGTCGCTCTAGCAAATCCATTCCTGCTCGTCCGTACATCTGTCGATGGGCGCATCTTCAACCGATTAATCTGCCCCTCTACCTGTCCATTACTGGTTGATAGAGTGATTCCTGCTTTGACCGCATCATAGTCTTCCCGTAGGCTTCGGGCCAAGCGCTCAAAGGGAGCCAGTTGACTTTGCTCGGCTTGTTCTAACCAAGGGTCAAATTGTTTTGACTGCCTTTGCCTGACCAGTTGGGCAAAGTCCTGAGCCAGACGAATAGCATCGGCTAATTCTGCTTGCTGGGTTAAGCGCTGTACAAGCTGTTGCTCCTCGGATTGAAGCGTCTGTGTTTGCCGCAGGATCAGAAACGCCGCTCTTGTTGGTGTGAGCGCAGGGCGAGGAGAGTCCGCCACTGGAGGCAGTCGTCGCCGAGTCGGATACTGGCGTAGTGTCACCCCTTGTGCCTGAGCTAATTGCCGCATATAGCGAGTGACGGTCATGTAGCTACCTTTGTACCCTTGTTTTTGAATTTCGCGAAACAGCACTTTCACCTGCCTACGTCCCTGGTTGTACTGCTGGAGCAGATAGGCTTTGTAGGGATTGAGCAAACTCCTGCCTTTGTCACTGCGTCCTTGTCGTTCAGGAAAGCTGGGGCTGAGCAGATAGCGTTGCACGGTGCGACTACTGAGCTTCACTTTTTGAGCAATTGCTTTCAACGACCAGCCCTGTTGGTGCAATTGCCAAACCTTCTGGTAGGTTTTCAACCGTTTCGCTCGTCGCTGTTGGGCGCGTTGCTGAACATCCGGTTGAGTGGGAGCCTGACTTGCCAGCACCACTACGGCTCCATCTGGCGCATCTGCTAAACGTTGAGCGGTGTCTATGGCTTTTAAAATCGAACCCTGGCTGCTCAGAGCTTGCTCCAACACCTCGGTTAAGTTCTGCAATAAATGGAAGCGGTAGCTACTTGAATGGCAGCTGGTGCCCCTTGACTCATGCCACTCCTATAGGTCGCAGAGCGATCGCGGGAGAGAACCTCGATGCCGGGGTGTTGCTCCAACCACTGCGCTAAGGTGTCTGCTTCGCGATCCTTCAGTAGCGCAATCGGTCGCTGCTGCTCGAGATCCACCAAACAACCCCTAACTGTTTGAGCGACCCAATTGGGGGTAGCGGAAGTCTCGCCAAGCAGCGCAGGATAGTATCTCGACTGAAGGAGTAACCCTGTTTCTGAATCAACCTTGCCCCTGCTGCTCCCCCTAAAGCCAGTCCAGCGTCTTGGATCTGTTGAGTCATCCGGTTGGTTCGACGTGCCCAAGGTGCGACCAGTTGAGGCAACCGTTCGGTAAAGATGCGGCGTTGACAGCCCCGATTGTCGCAGAACAGTTTACGAACCGTGACTTCCAAAGTGACTGCACATTCAGCCCAGTTCAGATCCCGCAAGGTTCGTTCATAGCGGCTATGAACTCGCTGGCTCAACTTTTGGCAGACTGGGCAGGCAGCATGGGGCTGGGTTGAAGTGAGCTTGAGGGTTATATGCCCTGTGGTTGCTTCTACAGCCTCTTGCTCTAGGCTCAGATGCGTTGAATCGGGTAAAAGTTGGCGGATGAGATGTTGAATGAAGTGGGTGCTCTCCTACAAATGTTCTCTATTTCTAGTTTGTCAAAGCTTCACCAAAAATGCGTAAGAACCAATAAATATCGTATAATTCGGAGTAACACAGGTCTTTGCCAAGGAAAGTGGAAACTAGCAACCAAACTGCCAGCAATCAAACAGGTCACTTCCGAAGCGTCTGTGGAACTGTCGGATGCGGCAACGGAACGTATCCGAGCAATGCAATATCTTAGCAGCGCACCAGATCGAGCCAGCTATTCAACTTTCTTCACTTTTTATGCTAACTTCTGTTGCAATTTGAGCCTCAAACACCAGGTTTTATCCTGACTTTAATCCCTCAAACCTTTACTACATTATCCTTACAGCCATTTTCGATTTTGCTCGCTCTAGATCCGACTAATGCATAAGGTTTGAAGGTTAGTGGTGGATGGCGATCACTCCAAGAATTTTTTTGAGTGCTTGTTGCATAACTTTTACTTCTTCATCACTGAGTTGATCGCCGAAATATTCCGCAATTCCTTGTGAATAAATAGCCCACATTTTCTTTTGCATTGCTGCGCCTGCTTCAGTCAAGACAGCGAAGGTTCCCCTCCGATCAGTCAGACAGGGTTCCCGCCGCAATAACTTCTGTTTCTCTAAGCGATCAAGCAAGCGTGTCAGGTTACTGCGGCTCAACAAAACTTGCTCGGCAAGTTCGCTTAACCGTAACCGCTGCTCAGGAGTGTCTTTGAGTGCCCACAACACGTCATACCATTCCAAGGGCGGCAGATTGGCAGCCGATAGCCGTTCCTGAATCTGCTCAATCACCTGGATCTGGGCAGTCAAGAACAGTCGCCAAGTGGAATTTCGCATCTCGTCTAGCTTCTTAGGCATAGGGCAAAAAAACTTTTGTCAAAGTAGTTGCAATTTCAATTATCGCAGATTAGGATAATTTTAGTTGCAAACGCAATTACTTTTTTTCAACTATTGCAAGAGTAATTTTACTCAAGAAGGCACAAATGCAAAAGCAGAATCCTTTCAGAATCATCGCGGTGGTTGGAGCTTCCACACTTGGGCGATCGCTGCCAATGTTGCCAGCAGTTTGTTTGAGGAGGTGTGAGTTTGGTTGAGTTAGCAGGAGTCAGCATAATGCTTGCCACCCTTGCGCTAATAGCGGCCAACCTGTTGCAGTGGCAACCCAGATGGCAACTATCAACGTCTAGTCCAGGGTCAAAAAATGTTAATTGTGACCGTATGCGAAAGTGATTTCTACTCAGGCTCAACCTTGCACCCTTGGATTTTCAGCAGCCATATCTGAGAGCAATTATCAACTTCATTGGCATTACGTTACGGACATTCAATTTGTGAATGCTAACGGACTCAATGCTAGCTTGTGCGAACAATCATTGGTACAAGTATACAAGTACAAGAAACGCTCATAAAATTGGCGATCAATTGGTAAACGTCTAACTCAATTTCGAGGGTGCTTTCTCATTCATCATCGGAGATTTCCATGAAACTATTATTGAACGGTGTCTGGCATTGTGACTTTCAACTTCTTGAAGGAGAGCGGATTCAAACCGGGTCTTTTCGAGATGTCATTTCTGCCGATGGGTCTTCTCGCTTTCAACCTGAACCTGATCGCTATCACCTGTATGTTTCCTTTGCCTGTCCTTTTGCCCATCGCACTATCTTAGCTCGTCAATTGAAGCGATTAGAAAACGTAATTTCGATGTCGGTTCTCAGTCCAGATTGGGGCGATCCGAACGGTTGGATATTTGGCAACTGGGACAATACTACACCGGATACCGTCAATGGTTGTGACTATCTCCATCAGGTGTATATTAAGGCAAAACCAGACTTTACAGGCAGAGTCACGGTTCCTGTCCTGTGGGATAAGAAAACAGGAACAATCGTCAACAATGAGTCTGCAGATATCTTGCGAATGCTGGCGACTGAATTTGATGCATTCGGGAATGACATGCTTGAACTCTATCCCAAACAACTGAAAGCAGAGATTGATCAAATTAATGCATTTGTGTCTGGTCGTATCAATATCGGCGTTTATAAAGTTGGTTTTGCCAGTTCTCAAGCTGATTACGATGTTGCTATCGAGCAGCTATTTGATGCTCTAGATACCATAGAAGCTCGATTAACTGGCAAACAATATTTAGTAAGCGATCGTCTCACTGAAGCTGATATTCGCCTGTTTGTAACTCTGGTTCGGTTCGACGTAGCCTACTACGGAGCCTTGAATTGTAATCTCCGTCATCTCACCGATTATCCAAATCTGTGGAACTACACGCGCCACATTTATCACTTACCCAACGTGGCACAGACAGTGAAATTTGACCACATCAAGCGCCACTATTACGACACTTATGAAGGAATGATTAATCGGCGGATTGTTCCTAAAGGACCACTCCTTGATTGGGATGCTCCTAGCTTGCAAGCCTGCCATTAGGATAGCCCAGTTATTGAACGTGATCGCAGCCAACAAGTCGCTGGGATATTCTGTATTAATTATTTTAATAGCTCTTAATAGCTATGACTCGCTTTCAAAACGTTATGTGAACTCTGATAGATAGTGTTTTAGATGAATTTTTATTCTTTTCAAGTTGCTACCATAAATAATCTGCTAATACTGTATTTAAAATTACATAACTTAATAGCATAAAAGATATAAAAGTAATATTGAATACCTACTATTGAAAATATTTATTCACTTGTAGCTAGGCAAAAAATTTGAGTGTAGCATTAGCAAGACGGAGTTATACTAATATTGCCGTACAACTGTTAAATTTGCTGTATTGTCTTCACTATAAGAACCTTAAGAATTTGGAGATAGCTAAAATAAAAGCTAATAAAACCTCAAAACACTTAATGAAGAAATCAGTGAAAACTGTAAATAAAAACACTTAATATATTTTTACATGCTTGTATGATTAAATACCTAAAAACAATACTTATTTAATAATAAAAAGTTATTTGTAAAATGAAATACATTTTTTAAAATAAGAATTTTAGGTTATTGTTTTGTGTGTAATCAAAATAATGATGTTAAATTTACACGTGCTTGATTTTGAATTGCACAAAAATGTAAATAGTTTAACATCGATTTTAATAGCTAGCCCTGTCAAGGCGACAAAAAATTGCTGACAAAATACACGGTACTTATAGATGAATAATGATTGCAATGGCCTCCATTGACGTGTATTTGTTATGTTTTGAATTTCAACCATTCGCTTCGACTTTCCAAGATTTGACTTCACACGTTTGTTCGAGATCATTTCTCAAGTAATCTCGTACTCCCAAGAAAAAATACAAGTTTCCAATAAAAGGTGCCCGATTTCATACTTGCATTCTGCACCTCCTATTCCAGTTTAGTGCTTAGTTTTCCTAACATACCAAACTGTCTAACGTTTTTAAAGCTAAGAGGACATCATCCATGACACTCAATCTTAGTTTAGCTCGCAATTACGAACCAGAAGATGTCTGGTTGCCTTTTTCCGAGAGCATCCTGGAGTGGGATAGAGATTTTTATCAATTAATGCTAAATGATGAAATCAGAATGATTGCTTATAAAAATGCAATTCAGCAAGTGGTTAAGCCTGGAATGGTTGTTTTGGATCTTGGTACTGGAACAGGAATTTTAGGATTATGGGCTTTGCAAGCAGGTGCAAAATATCTATACGCTATTGATCTAAATTCCGAAATACTTTCTATTGCAATCCAAACATTTGAGCAAGGAAATTTCACTGGAAGATATGAGGTTTTTAACGGTATTTCCTATGATATCAATCTCCCAACACGGGTAGATCTGATTATTTCTGAAATTATGGGAAATATTGGGGACAATGAAGATTTTATACCAATTTTAACAGACGCGCGCCACCGCTTTCTTAAGAAAGAAGGAAGAATGTTGCCGTCTAGAGTATACAGTAAGTTAGTACCAGTAAGCTCTCTCAAAGCTCACCAACAAGTCCAATCAAAAAATGCCAAAAGAATAAATGCAAACTACAGCATAGAAAACATTTTACAAAGATTTGCAATTAAGAGTCCGTTTAGCATTTACTATGATGTGATTATTCCACATACAAGTTACCTCAGTACCCCCCAGGTAGCCAAAGAATTCAAATTAGATGGGAATGATCAACCTGTTTACGAAATCGCTCTCACTTTCACTGTAGAAGTAGATGGTATTTTTACTGGATTCAAAGGAAGTTTTGTTGCCAATCTTTCGGACTCAGTTACTTTAGATATATCAGGATGTGATATTGCATCTCGTACCACTTCCGACAGTTGGAAACACTGCTATTTACCAGTGGAAATTCCAGTGGAGGTAAAGCTTGGTGATGAGATTTACTTACTTTATAGTCGTTCTTATCCCAAATATAGAGATTCACTGTTTCGACAATGTTATAAGTGGAGTGGAACCATCAAACGTCAAGGTCACGTAATCAATGTTTTTCATCAAAGTATGGAAGGTGGGGAGTAGCGAAATATTGAAGCAATATTGAAACTAAGTAAACTGGGAAAATATTTAAAAAAGTAGTTTTTCTATTACTTAAGAAAACGAGTTATTCAACTATTGTTGATTATCTTGAAACTTTTCTAAACCTGCAAATAATTAAGGTAAGTATTGATGGCTAGAAATCAAACAGAATTGATTGATTCATCACTATTTTTAGGAATGCACAGTGTCAACGAAGAAATTAGAATCTCATGTAAAAATTACTTTGTAGGAAGGCTGCAGAAAACAATAGGCATGAGCTTAGAACATGTTGGGGGCTGTGACAATATCATCTGGTTGTATCCAAGGGAATTACAAGATGCTTACTACCCCTTCATGGATACATTGCATACAATTATGAAGATGAACAGGCTTCCGTATGAAGACAATGACATTAAAATAGCTCTGGCTGACTCACAATTACAAGCTTTACCTATGTACGATAGGTTACTGATTGCACTTGCAAAAAGTCGCAAGGAGGTTGTTTATACAGTGAATAAACAGCTCCTTAGCAAAGGTAATTTACCAGTTTGTAATCCGCAATTTTCTCATGAAAAAAGTTTTCCTGATTTCTTGGAACATTTGTATCAAACATCCTTACAACTAAGAATACCAAACAGCCAACTTACGAGTGATTACTACAGCAATCCTAACAGATGAGTGGGTAAAAAAATTGCTCAACAGTATAACAAAACTCAAATAATACGACCTATCTCAATTAAGTATAAGGAAATTTGACATGAATTACAGTAAAAAGCTGTTTCTATATAACCGTAGCATTTTAGATACAGATTCTTACCAAGAACTGCTGGAAATTGAAAATTCATGGATATCTGAAATTTTTGACTCTATTAAAAGTAAAACAAAAATAATTAAATCAAAAACAGAATTTCAAGAAGCATTCGATCACCTCCTTTTGGAAGAACGTAACGCACCTTCAGAAGATGCTGATTATATATCAACTCAGATAAGTTTTGATGAATTTCTGATAATTATCCAGGAGTTTGCTGTTGATGGCCTTACTGAAGCTCAAGCATTTTTCCCTATCATTCCTAGACTTCCTATCACAGCCCAAATGCCTATTTTAAGAGTGTTAATTGATGAATTTGGTTGTGGTAATTTTCAGCAAGCACACTCTAGTCTTTATAATCAGTTGCTGTCTGAGTTAGGACTACCTACCACTATTGAAAGCTATCTAGATATTTTAAATCCTGAAAGCTATGCTTTCTTGAATATATTCTACTGGCTAACAAAGAGAGCGCCAGATGTCGAATATTTTCTAGGGGCTTTAGCATACTTAGAAAGTATGATTCCTTTTGCTTTTAAGTGCTTTGCAAACGCCTGCCAGAGATTCAATATCGTTAACAGTAAATATTATACGGAGCATATTCACATTGACTATTTTCACGCAAAGGATACATTGCGGGCACTATGGGAAGTAGAGACAGCTATTGGTCTTGATTATACAAAAGCCTGGACAGGCGTCCAGATAGCAAGTTTCATTACTGCACAGGCTTTTGATGCCGCTTTAAAAAAAGCAAAAAAAAAATTAGTGGCTCTGTAGTAAGCATCAATAAAAGCTATAAATTGGCTTCTGAGTTGACCTCTATCAAAGCAGATTATAGTTCAGAAAAATTTTCCGTAAAACTTAAAGACCAAGAGTATCTTATTCCTGTAGCTTGCCCCCATCGCGGAGGTAAAATGTACTGTGGCTTTATTAATGAAAAAAAAGGAACTATAGCCTGTCCTTTACATTTCTCCAAATTTGATATTGCCTCAGGCAAAGTCTTAGCAGGGCCTGCATGTGCCTCCCTTGAGGTTATCGAAATACTAAACAATAAATGAGAGAACTAAGAAAATTGATTTTTGTTAAAGCAGTTCTATTCCAGAAGTGCATAAATTAATTGTGTTTGCACTCATTAAGAATACAGAAGAAAGCTTTGTAGTAAGCGATAGAGCTAATCCGACGGGTAGTTAGTGAAAATCTAGAAGATCCTAAATACTGTGATATCTATGCTAGCTTTTGACATTGCGTGGGTACGTGCCCAATTTCCAGCACTTACACAACAAACCAAAGAATCAGCAACTATTTTCTTTGATGGTCCAGGTGGAACACAAACACCTCAACAGGTTATTGATGCTATAAGCGACTATCTGAGATATAAAAACGCCAATACTCACGGTGCGTTTAACAGGAGTGTACGAACTGACGAAATAATTGTCTCAGCTCGTTCTGCAATGGCTCAGTTTCTTGGATGTGACAAAGATGAAGTTGTGTTTGGTTCCAACATGACTTCCCTAACCTTTGCTTTGAGTCGGGCAATTGGTCGTCAGTTGCATTTAGGAGACGAAATCATTGTTACCCGGTTGGATCACGATGCCAACTTCACCCCTTGGCTAGCCCTAGAAGAGCATGGTGTCGTAGTTCGTGTTGTAGATATTCATGTTGAAGATTGCACACTGGATATGACTAATCTGGTACAGCAACTCAATGAGCGTACTCGGCTAGTTGCGGTAGGCTACGCTTCCAATGCTGTCGGAACTATCAACGATGTGGCTGAGGTAGCACGGCTAGCCCATGCTTTTGGTGCAATGGTCTTCGTTGATGCTGTCCATTATGCACCACATGGACCGATTGATGTGCAGACGATTGACTGCGACTTTCTAGTCTGTTCGCCGTACAAGTTCTTCGGACCACATCTGGGTGTTCTCTATGGTAAACGTGAACATCTCACTCGTTTACGTCCTTACAAAGTTCGACCAGCTTCAGATCAGATCCCTGAGTGTTGGGAAACTGGAACACAGAACCACGAGGCAATTGCTGGCACTATAGCTACCATTGACTACATAGCTGAACTAGGTCGCCGTGTTGCTCCCACTGCTATAGATTACCGCAAACAGCTGCTAGCAGCTATGGAAGCGATCCGTCGCTACGAAAGGGAACTTTGTGAGCAGCTGGTTACTGGACTGCTGAAGATTCCTGATTTAACTCTCTATGGTATACGCGATATAGCTGGCTTTGCCTGGCGCACACCAACAATTGGAGTTCGTTTAGCAGGTTATACTCCATGTGAGCTAGCCCAAATATTATCTGAGCGTGGTATCTGCACCTGGGATGGTAACCATTATGCAATCAACCTCACTGAGCGGCTAGGAATTGAATCAAGTGGTGGTCTATTACGCATTGGATTAGTGCACTATAACAGTGCTTTTGAAGTTGAGTTTTTCCTAGAACAACTCTATGAAATTAGCAGTCGTAGGTCTAGATATAGCGTTAAGATAGCTGGGTTAGCTCAATAAGCAGGTTATCAGTCAATACGGTTCAGATCAAATAATTTCCTTACCGATAACCTTTGTAGAGACTAGCAATTGCAATGTCTCTACACATTGGAAAACCCCACAATAACTTTAACTGAACGATATTAGGTTATCAGTACGATTTTGAGAGCAAGTTCATACCAAATAGGAGCAAGGATGACATCGGTTCACGCTAGCAGGTTGCTGTGTATCCTCCTTATCCATCTGGTATTTGGCTACTGATACTGCTTATTGATATCCTGCCGACCCATTTCCTTTCCAAATAAAGTAGGTTGCATGATGCGATCACAAGTTTATTGAGCAGATTTTATTCTGCGAAAACAATATCTCCATTTTGAAGGGATGTTGAGATAAATTTTTTCCTATTTTTCATTTTCAACTACAACTACACCTTCTTTAAGGTTGTAACTTTTTTCAGTTCATGATTCTCTATATTCATCTTATAAAAGACGGAATACAAGAGTTCAATTTCAAAGTTGAAGATACCATTACCTAGTCACAAGGAGAAAAAAAATGACTCAAATAGTATTGATTGACAAAGAAGTCACTAATGAGAAAGAACTCACTATCGCTAGTAATATTATTTGGAAGCTTGAGAAAAATCAATTGACCGATGCTATATTACTGTTTGACAAACTTACAGATAGCAAGAAGTTTCCTAAGGATTGGATTCAAGCAACAGAATATGCCTTGAGGACCGAAGATTGGGCTGCATTATCTGAAAGTTTTATTAGGAAAGAGTTTATCGGATCAGAGGGCTACTTTCTGATCATTGCTCCCCATAAACTTTGTCGGGAACAAGGAGAGACTGTTGAGTTAAGTGCTCTTTTAGGTAAGGTGATACCTATAAATTCAATGCCATTCAAGCAAGTGGAAGAGCAAGCAATCAACGTCTTTGGGAGACTGTTACAACCAATTACAGAAGTAATTCCATGTATATGTCTTTGCTCTTGTAACCACTTTAATTATGAAAATAGTGAAGCCTTCATTGTACCAGAATCATGGGCGATTCCTGGCAGTTTGGAAGGACCAATCATTAACAACATGACGCAACACCGAAAGCGATTTCATCAGCTTGTTCAAAAAAACATTCCTTCTATTTTTGAGCCTGAAACAGCTAACCTCCTATTGGATTCTCTAGCAGATGAAGCTGTAGGTTTACAGCGTCAACACATTGAGTACCAGTACCATGATGCTGGTCATGCAACAGGTTTAGGAATTAGACGTAAAGTACAAGATAACTTGTTGCTTACCTACTGGTGTGCTGCTATCGAGGAATGGAGAGCGGATAGTGTAGAGTTCGATTTAGCACACCGGACACTGCCAATAGAAGAAGTCGGAAAGCTCATAGCTGCAAACTTTTGCCTCCGTTTTGGTATAGATGCTCAACGCTGGGGTGGTAGTGATTTTGATTCTCATGCAACATCCTGTTTGCTGACTCTAGAGTATCTTTTTAGCAGTGGAGCCTTGTGCATTAAACAAGGTCAGCTCGCTCTGCGCAACCCAAATTATCAAAGTTTAGCTAAAGCAGTAGAAATACAGCGTGCAGAAGCTGTCTGTCTGACACAAGAAGAGTTATCTCTTGAACACCTTACAGGGATTGTTGGTCTTTATCAGTCAATTAAAGTGCATAAATCCACTAAAGAGATTTTTCGGGAGTTCGTAATTTTACCCTGTCAATAAATCGGGGCAGATGTTATTTACCTACTTGCATTTAGCGGCTAATAGGAAATTGACTGAACATTTAATTGATTGTGGAGTAACAGCGAGCACCTACGAAACTGTGGAAAACCCAGCTAGTAACAAACTACATGAGGGTAGGCCAGCTTAGCTTAACTCCTGCTCAATTTACTTAATTATCAAAGTATGTGCGATTAAGAATAGTCGCCAAGTTGTATTAGAGAAGATATCAAAGTCTTGTGTCATGTATAAAGAACTGTAACTAATAGTTGCAAGTGTAAATACATAAGATTAGTCTTAATTTAGTTGCAAATGCAATTAGTTTTACTGTAACAACAATTTCATCATACAAACATTACTAGGCAATTCAGCCGTAGTAAGGGTGTATAGCTTACGCGTCTACTGCTTTTCAGTGTTACATGTTATAGATTGCAGGTCGATATTAATCCTATTTGAGCTACGCAACAAGAGTTTGGAACAATGCAAATTCCGAAATTGAAGTTAATCAGCCACAACCTTTGCCCCTATGTTCAGCGAGCGGTGATTGTGTTGCTGGAAAAAGACATTTCTTATCAAAGGGAGTACATCGAGCTTTCAAACAAACCTGCTTGGTTTTTGCAAATTTCACCCCTGGGTAAAGTTCCTGTTCTGCTAGTTGATGATGAAGTATTGTTCGAGTCCGCCGTTATTTGTGAATATCTGGATGAGATTACCTCCGGTTCTCTTCATCCCGCCGATTCGTTCACAAAAGCTAAACACCGTTCTTGGATTGAGTTTGGCTCTAGCATTCTCAATAGCATTGCTGGTTTTTATAACGCAAAGGAACAGAACCTGTTTGAAGCCAAGACACAAGAAATAACTCAAAAGTTTCAAACCTTAGAGGTGCAATTGCTGCAAGGCCCCTTTTTCGGCGGCAAAAATTTTTCACTGGTTGATGCTGTTTATGGACCAATTTTCAGGTACTTCACTGTATTTGAGCAGTACAAAGACTTTGGCTTCTTTTCACAAACTCCTAAAGTTATGACTTGGCGTCTGAGATTACTGGAGCGTTCGTCTGTTGTTAATGCAGTGTTGCCAAACTATCCCCAGCTTTTACATGAGTTCTTGTTAAACAGAGGTTCTTTCCTTTCACAAATTATTCAAGCAGTGTAATCATGAAATTTTTATGAAGTTACTGATTGATGGTGTTTGGTATTCAAAGCTTCCAGAAGGTCTATCTCCTGTGACAAAGTTGACAGGTGCGGCGAAATTCCCACGACCATCGTTACGAAGAATCGAAACTGTGTCGTCTGTAGAATTGGCAGTTACCAAATCAATGTCGCCATCACCGTCCAAATCGCCAGCCCTGACTGAAGGCCCTATACCAGTTGTAAGGCTGACGGGTGCAGTGAAGGTTCCATTCCCATTGTTGCGAAGTACCGAAATTTGATTGCCAGTATCAGGATTGACACTGCTTGGATCTCTTTGGGAGTTTGCCACAACTAAATCCTGATCTCCATCCCCATCCATATCAGCAGCCACTATACCGAAGGGAGCCTGGTTGGCTGGATAATCTGTACGATTGAAAGTCATCTCACTTGACCCCTAAAAAATGGGCAGGCTTGAAACCCATTGATTGATCTGTGAACCGACGAGATATCTCGTCGAAGCCTGCCCATTTTTTCTCGTGTTGGTCTCTCATGGTAGAGCATCCTAGTTAAATATACTCAATTGTACTCCTTTAGATATACGCCATTCATCTTTGATGTAGAATGCGCGATCGCGCTTTGTTGCGGACTGTGGTTTTTCTGATGCATGACACTCGTAGCGGCAGGGAGCAGGGTGCGGGGAGAAAAGGCATGGGGGAAGGGAGCAAGGCGCTGTTTTGATGGGCTCGAGCCTTGAACGAAAAAAGCGCTCGCTCGCGCCCGCAGTTGCAATTGCAATCGAATCGAGTGAATCGTTAAAATAGTAACCCCACGAGATGTGCAACGCCGTAAGTAAATAAAGGTTAAGAGAGTAAAAAAAGGGACTATTCGACCGAGAGAATACGGACGACGATCTCAACCAGAGTCAGAAGCGTTGTCAATAGAAGTGAGGAACTACATTCTATGGCTACCGCATGGCTTCTAGAAAGCGGTAGTCGTGCATCCAACCTTCCTTTTCGTAGTCGCTCAGCACGGCGATCCGACCCGTACTCAAAAACGCCAGCTTGAAAATTTCCCACTGCTCGTCGGTGATCTCACCCACCTGCGAGGTGACGCCTCCCTCCTCCCAGATAATCGTCACTTCTCTGCCTCCGGCAATCTCGAAGTTCCCTAAGCGGGTAACCCGACCGAAATGCCACTCGAACTTAGCCCCGGCTTGTTTAGCCTGAGCCGCCTCGAGCCCCTCGGCGCTGGATTGAAGAGTTTGGTCTCCCTCATTTGCTAATGATTTTTCCTGTGTCATTACTTAGCCTTGCTTTAGTTAATTCTGCCAAAGGGCAATTTTATCTGCGGTTCGAGTTCAACTATTTGATACCACCCACGGCTCATGTCGGGTTTTGTTTTTGGTAACGGGGTGAAATGAGCAGTAGAGCAGAAAGTTACGTTAAAGACATGATGAACCAGTCTCATCTGCCTGCACATAACCCCTATATAGAAGCCAGGAGTCGATGTGCAGGTTAGGCCTTTCCAAGAAATAAAATGCCCCGCCGTATTAAATATATTTTGGCGCCCGCCCAAGTATGAACGGCGCTTTCGCCTCTTAGGCGAAAGCGACGGCGGGGCATTTTATTATTTGGAGATCCCTTAGAGAAGCCCTCATCCCTAAGACTCTAGGTGAGATTTTTGTTTCAAAGCTTAGTAGCGATTACGGGAGCCGCCGTAGCTTCCCCGTCCACCCCCAAAAGAACTCCTATTTTCTTTAGGTTTAGCCTTATTAACTTTCAGGTCACGTTCCATCCACTCAGCACCATCAAGTGCTTCAATTGCAGCTGTTTCTTCCGCATCCGTATCCATTTCCACAAAACCAAAACCGCGTAAACGACCTGTTTCACGGTCAGTAGGTAGTTGAATTCGCTTTACAGAACCATATTCTGCAAAAACGGCATTCAGACTATCTTCTGTAATTTCATAAGAAAGATTGCCTACATAAATTGACATAGATTGTCTCCGAAATCATAATTGTGTAGAGATTGTAGGTTTCGGAGAAAAGTCTGTAAATAACAAAGAGAAAAGCCCATCAATACTAAAAACAAACGCGATCACCGAATTAACTCTCACTTATCAGTATGACATAGCCAACAATTCTCACCTGATAGTTGCAAAAACTGTCATATAAAGTTAGGTAAGCAATTTATAACTAAGTAGAAGTTGGTAAGTTGCAATTTAAGCAGATATCAATCTCCACAAATGTCATATATTTTTAACCAGCTCACTTTTTACAAGACTGTATGCAAATAGATGTCTTGTTTCATAGTTTGAGTACATATCTTAAATACAAAATCAAGTGAACGTTCTATTACCCCTCAACCGCAAACCGCCGCATCATCTCCCGCAACTCCACAGCCTCCCCCTGACGGCGTATAAACGACCTCTTGTGAGGAGTGCGATCGCGCTTTGCTTATGCTGGTCGGTCACGCCTAAGTCTTGCCGCTGCGCTCTGAGCGTTGCTGTTGGGTGCGGTAGCGTTCCCCTGCCTGTCCCCGCTAAAAAATTAGAGTTGCAATAGCGCTTTACAGGGTTTTCGTATGATTAGAAGGATTATAGGGAAACGGCAGGAGATCAACCGTTTCCACGGTTGGAGTATTTTTGAACAAGCCGCGCATACAATGTCACAAGCCGTCTGTATGCCTTTATAGAAGCTGTATGCGCTTGTTGTGCCTGTATGTACAAGCAAAAGAGTTCAGTCTTACTCTTTTCTCTAGTGTTAATGAGTACAACTAAGTCGCAGACTTGTGTATGGTACTTTTGAAAGTTACAGTACTCTGTGATAAACTCAATAAACTCACGAGAAACATAACTAATATCTTGACAGCAGTTGAAACACATAAGTAATTTAGGGAGCAAGGATTGTTACAAACTAACAACCCTTGTTCCCTAAAACATCTTTCGTCAGAGACAGTACAAAATAAGGTTTTCTGTAAATCTAGCTACATTTGACACCGTCTTTTGGCTTCCTTGCCCAAAGACGGTGTGATCAAATCCTTCCTCAAGTGGTTTATATGGGTTGTAGTTTGACAGGCATTGAAAGTTTGATTGTTCGACCAGACACAGCGATCGCCCTGTAGGGCAGGGCTACCTTGTGTGGTAATCGCTTTGCGAGGCGGCAAAATGCTGACGATAATCCTATATGTGCCAGTGACTTTAAGAGTTTATTTTAAATGTACGCCATCTGATCGCTACTGTTGGTTTGGAGTGAGTAACCAGTTTGCTACCAGGTGAACACCAACAGCCCAGAAGAGGCAATCATCCGGTAATTGTTGAGTTTTGGTCATACCACTAACCCCATCGGGAGCGGCGGGTGCCGGCATCCCCTGGCGCGATCGCGCTTTGTTGCGGACTGTGGTTTTTCTGATGCGGGACACGTGCCATGATTGTTTTAGACCTTTTGTAGGGGTAGTGGGCACGTAGCAGCAAAAAACGGCAAAGTAGTACAATTGTGCTTTTCTAAAGACCTTCAAACCTGTATTCAGTAGTTCCAGTAGAGTCGCTTCTTTCATCAAACTGGATAATCTGTCATCGACAGAAGCTAGAGCCGAAATGCTGGCTGGATAAAACTTTTAATCTGACGCAAGCCGTTTTTAGTCGCTTCGTGCCCATTACCCCTATCTGGAATAAACAGGATAAGAAAGAATTCGTCCAAATCAAAATGGGTGCGGATGCCGTAGCTAGGGCTGACCTACGCTAAAATTAAAACGGTTTAATCAAGGCATGAGTAGGGAATTGAACAATGGCAACAGAGACAGTGACTCTTCAAATCCCAGAAATACTCTATCAGCGTTTAGTCAATACTGCCCACGCGCAACGTCGCCCCATTGAAGAGGTAATAGTTCATGCTTTGCAAGTAGGTAGTCCTCCGGAATGGGATGATGTACCAGAGGAATTCCAAGCTGACCTTGCGGCTTTAGATAAACTAGATGACAATAGCTTGTGGCAAATTGTCCGCAGTCGCAAAACAGCAGAGCAAATGGAGCGATACAACTTTCTGCTAGAGCGTAACTCTAGTGGTAACATTACAGATGCAGAACAATTGGAACTAATAAAACTGCGTCACGAAGCTGACTGTTTTATGCTTTGTAAAGCCCAAGCTGCTGTGTTACTCCGTTGGCGAGGACATCATGTGCCGACTCCTTAAATAGTTGTGTCTAAATATATTCCTGAAAGCTTACGAAATCAAATAGCTGCTAGCGATAAAGGACGTTGCTGTTATTGCTTAACTACTGAAGCCAATAGCGGCATTCCCATGACCCATGACCATATTCAACCCCGCTCAAAAGGTGGAGAAACTACCTTTGAAAATCTTTGTTTGGCTTGTCGATCTTGCAATGAATTTAAAGCTGATTCAACCGAAGCTATAGACCCTTTAACTGGGGAAACAACACCCCTGTTTAATCCGCGTACACAGAGATGGTCTGACCATTTTACTTGGAGTTCTGATGCTACAAAAGTTGAAGGTTTAACTACTATTGGTAGGGCTACAATTGTTTGCCTGCGAATGAATAATCCAGTAATAGTTGTTGCACGACGACGTTGGACAATTAGTGGTTGGCATCCTCCTGATGATTGACCAGAATAAAATTTAGGTGTAGGGTACGCTAATTCCGAATAATATCAAATTTAGAATAATAGGCTTATTTTAACATTTATACTTTTGTGAAGCCGAAAGTCTTTGTGTTGGGTTGTGCTTACCTACACACAGAAAAATCAACTTAAACTAAAATCAAAATGACTTGCTCGCTTTACTGGTGGATATTGTGAACATGTTTGAATTTCAGCAAAGGGCTAGCCGATGAGCGAAGTAGATATCCTGGGGATTGATTTAGGGACAACCAATTCTGCGATCGCACTGTAGGGCTACCTTGCGCGGTAATCGCTTTGCTCCCATACTGACCGCACTTGCATCGAAAGTATATTAATAAAAAAAACCCGCTCGTCGTTTTTCCAGGTAAGCACGGAAGTAGCCTCATACAGATAGTACTAGCACGATCGCGCCTATGCCCAACCCCTTAGTAGATTGATCGGTCGTGGTGAAGCGATTTTAAAAAGTCAGCGTACGCTCAAGGCATCAAGATTCGCTGATTGTAATATGGGAATATATAAGGAAATGCTTATACTGAACCACAATCAATTTCTTGTGTCCTTTTGGGAATATTTCTGCATTGAGCTTTTGTTGCAATTGATGAATTAGCTAGCAAAGAGACGAATCTTTTTCGGAACTAGCTATTAAGGAGCTGTATTTAACTATATACCGAATCATCTATACAGAAACTGGGGCATTGAATCTATGAAGCCCCATGCAAATATCTCTAAACTGCTCCTGAGTTTGTAACAAGGGAGCAGTTTTGTATTCACACTCAGCAACGCCTTGCCGATTCCATGTATTCCGCGCCAAGGTGGAATCAATGATTGTAGCTCTTGATTCTACAAAAATACCCTTTGGTGTATGCAGGACTGTTGTGCCATTCGACTATCATGCTAGATTATCAGACTATATAGGTGTTGAGCCGAAAATTACAAACATCTCGGCTCAACACCATATTTGGGTTTGGTGGGTTCAGAACGATTCACGATTGGAAAGAACAAGAAATCTAAATAACTATTAACTAATGTCCTAAAAAGATGGATACCACCACCCTACGGCAACTTGTTTGGAAACCTGAAGAGAGTGCAAAGCTTGACTTCAAGATTGAACTGTACAAAATTCATGAGCCTAAACCTAAAACTCAGTCTGATATTCAGGAATGGGCGAAGGCGAAAGAGCAGCAATGGGCAGAGTTGATAAAAGATGTTATAGCACTTGCTAATGGTAATACTGGAACTGCTGCACAAACAGGATATCTTGTTGTAGGTGCTGATGATAAGTTGAAAGCTGACGGTACTCCAACTCTACGTGATGTTGGAAATGCAATGCCTACACGAAAGGAGATTCTTCAGAAAATAAATTCGTATTGCCAACCCCAGCTTCCTGATATTCAATGTGAAGAAGTTGTAGTAGATGGCGTAAAATTATTCGTTGTTTCTATTCCACCATCTCCTTATTTACATAGGCTCTCTAAACAATTGAAAACACTTAAAAAAGAATATTCTCCTTATACAGTTCTAATTCGTCGTGGAGATGGAGAAGAAACATACGAAGCCTCTCCCGAAGAGCAAATAGCCATTGAGAAAGAGAAACAATCAATCCAGTTAGGGACTCGTATCAAAGATAGAAAACGTTTAATAATTACTTTGTTTACTACTTTAACCGTAGGACTTATATTTTTTGGAATTATCTCAAATTATATAAATCAAACCTCCGATACTATCCAAGTTAGCTCAGTCAAAACAATTGAAGATAGTAAAACTGAGATTCGTGAGTTTGGTGGTGGGCAAGGGATTATCTCAGTCTATTGGGAAGTGTTTTTATCTAATCTGGGGGATAGTGACTTATCTGTAATCAATTACAAGGTTATTCAAGTAGGAAAAGATTTTCCAGCAAATTGGTATACAGACATGGATCAAGGCTTATATCTGTTTGAAAATGGAGAAGCTAAAAGATTGGAATTACCTATAAATATTCCTGCTGGAAGCACACAAAGAATTTTCGTGCGGCTCGGATTAATGATGACTCCAGAAGTATCTAAGTTAGTAAAAGAAAAATTTGTAAAATCGTCAAAATCTGATGTTACTCTTAAAACTATTTGGCGTTTTTTATATACAAAAGGAACTGATTTTTATGGCAATAAAGTAACGACACAAGTTGTAGACAGTGCGGGAAGAATCATATCAAGATTTCCTAGTTTGGAGGATGTACGTGAACAAACATTTGTCGTCTGTTTTACAACTTCACGTGGAGAATCCATAAATAAATCGTTATCTTGGTATAAGTTTGGTGGTGTTTATGATCCAAGTCGATACCGATAGTGCGCTCGTCATAAATCCATAAGCTGCTCTCTTGTTCCCTCTCCCTAGTAATGATTCTCATTATGATTAATTGTATATTTTATTTTCTGGAAGTCCCCTAACGAAAAACAGCGACTTCGCCGCCGTTTGATAACTGATAACTGAATCAGCCAGATCATCTCGCTGATGTTGCGATCGCCCTCCTTATACCAATTCTTTATGGCATTGCACCGAGATGGCTGTAAAAACCTGCAAGATGCCCTCAAAAGGCTTGATTTTGCGTTGTAAATAACGGTTTTTTTGACTCTGATGTAGCAAATTTTCAAACCTATGCAGGGAAAGAGTTTTCAGGCTATCTTGCAGGAAATTACACGTATCTCGGTTTCATGCCTATTTCGTCATGACCCCGTTTAGTATTACCTATGGGAAGTAAGCTACAATCAGAACTTGTATTATAAAACAGTCGGTCTTCACTCCCAAGCTACCAAACCTTTGCTATATCTACTTTCTGGCTTTTTCTTTTTTTATTAAGAAAAATATAACTAATGCATAGGTTAGCATAAACAGTTTTCTAGTTGTTCGAGCAAAGTCTCACAAGCCAAATTTTGACCAATCAGCAATAGCTGGTTTTTGGGCTTACCTTTCCACTCATCAGAATTCAGATTGTAGCGTGGGCCGCACAGGCAGA
Organism: Fischerella sp. PCC 9605; assembly: GCF_000517105.1. GTDB lineage: Bacteria > Cyanobacteriota > Cyanobacteriia > Cyanobacteriales > Nostocaceae > PCC9605. Next base: position 267,869 of record NZ_KI912152.1, read on the forward strand.
AAATATGACGGAGATCACTGTCAGAGAACCACATAATTCCCTTTGCCCGAAACACATTAGCAGGTAGCTGGTTATTTAAGAAATTTTCAAACTTATGAACATCAAAAGGCTTGTCACTTTGGAAGAAGACTGAGGTAAAATCATAATTCTTTAAATATTCGGAATCATGATGGTAATATCCGTAGTCGTAACCATGCTCATCAGCACCATCAAAATATTTGTCAGACTCAAACAGACCTACATTGAGAATTAAGGAAAGTGGTACTTGGCAATGGTCGGTGCGGATAATTCTTGCTCCTTCCTTAAATTCTAGAATTTTTCTTTCCAACTCCTGTAAATCGGCTTCATCAACTAAATCTGTTTTATTAAGCAAAATAATATCACTGTAGGCAATTTGCTTTAAAAATGCTTCCGACGAGAATACATCTAATCTGTATTTTTCTGCGTCTACTACAGTGATAATCGAATCAAGGCGAGTTAAATCGCGCAATTCTGTGCCAAAAAAAGTTAACGCAATTGGTAAAGGGTCTGCCAACCCTGTGGTTTCAACAATTAAGTAATCTATTCTTTCTTTTCTTTCCAAAACCCTATATACTTTGTCAATAAGCTCATCGTCAATATTTTTATAAGAAGATTTATAGTTTATCAGGTTTAAATCGATATCAATGTTGAGCACGTCTGAATCAATATTGATATCTCCAAACTCAGAAACTAAAACCGCGACTTTTGCATCTTCCGGATGGATATTTTTAAGTATTTCGTTAATTAATGTACTTTTTCCGCTTCCCAAAAAACCAATGACGATTGTGACAGGCAGACCCATATTAGGAAAATTTTGAAGAAATTCTGCAATTTGTTTTTCTTTCTCTTTCTCTTTTTTTATATCTTTCAGTATCAAACCATTTATGAGGTCTTGTGGCTGTTGTTCTATCTCCTGTTCTCTATCTTTAATGTCTTTTAGTACTTGGCTCCAATTCCATGCTGTCTGCCATGCTTGCGTGTGTTTTAACTTTACATCTGTGAGTAAATCTTGAGAACTCCTCCCTTCTTCTTCAAATTTTTGAAATATCTGTATAGCTTCTTTTTCCGCCTCCTCCAGAGCAAGGCGAACTTTGCGGATATCTAGCACTTGACTAGCCATAAAAAACTTCTGCTCCTGAACGCTCAAGTTCCTACCTTGAACAAATGCCAAAGCTTCCTGTAAAGCCTCTCCATGTAAAAGTTGCGATTCATCTTCACAATTAGAAGCAACCCAAGCAAGTACAGCCTGAGCATGGGGCCACAATAATTTTAACCACTCCTCCACCCAAGTTTCGTTAAATACAGACTCGTAGATGGGGTTAGCAACCGTTAATTGATCCTGAACTTTAGCAACTAGCCCCAGTCGGAGCAACTCTAGTTGTTCTAAACTATCATCAGATGCTACTACTCCTTGTTGCAAAATTTGTTTATAGACTTCCAATGTCCAGAAAGAATGTGGTTGCTCTATAAGAAGGTAATTCCAAATATTCCTCAAATCCTGTGCCGCTTTTTGATTCTTCCAATTTGCAATTATCTGTGTTTGTACCAGTTGCTCAACTTCCTCCACTTCCTTTATCTGATAATTAGAAATGAGATTACATAAATTTGTGGTTAAACGAGGTTGACCGCGAGTCCAAGAGAATATCTCTTTAATAACTGCTTGAGGATTATTAACATCTTTCGCCAATTTTGTAGTGGCTGCAATAAGCTCTCTTTTTTCCCTCTCATCAGTAAATATTGATGCTAATGCCAGCGTTTCTAATACTTGGCTAAAAATCAAAAATTCATGTTCCTCAATGGTTAACTTCTTACCCTCTGCCCAAATCAAAGCATCCTGTAATGGCTTGCCACTCAAAAGCTGGGATTCATCCTCACCCTTGGTTTCTACCCAAGCCTGTAATTGTGGTGCAAATGGTCGCCAATCTTCTAACACTTGATTAACCCAGGTTAAGTTAAAAACAGAGGCATAGATAGGGTTATAAATTTTTAACTGGTTTTGTTGCTTGATTACTAAACCAGACTGTAGCATATCCATTTGTTCTAGAGAGTAATCTTCTGCAATTTCTCCTTGTTGTAAAATTTGTTTATATATTTGCAGGATATTAGGAACTAGTTTCTTATTTCTTAGAAGACGACTACGAATCGTTGTAAAAAATTCTGCGGTTTCCTGCGTTTCCCAGTTGTCAATTATACGGGTTTTTACTAATTGCTCAATCCATGCTGCTTCATTACCTTCAGGAATAGAAGATTCATCAGTAGCAATTAGCTGACCAAGCTTTTCGCTTAAAATGGGTTGACCGCGTGTCCATAACAGCACTTCTCGAATTATGGTGTCAGGATTGCTAAATTTCCTAAGCAAACCTTTGAGTGTAGCAGAATTCGCTTTTTTAGCTTCTTCAAAATCTAATTGCTGACTAGCTCTCAAAAACTGGTTATCATCATCGCTTAAGCTCTTTCCTCTTGCCCATTTCAATGCCTCTTGTAATGCGTTTCCTTGCAATAAGCGGGAGTAATCCTGACGATTAGAAGCTAACCAAGCATTTAGGGATTCATCATAAGGACGTAGATTTGCTAGTTCTTCTTTAATCCAAATGAGATCGAAAACTGATGAATATACACGGTTGTAAACCCTTAATCGACTTTGCTCCTTAACAATTAATCCTGACAAACGCAATTCCGTTTCTTCAGTACTGTTATTCGTCTGCACTTCTTTGGATTGAAGAATGTTTTGATACAGTCCAAGAAGAAGACCAGCACGTTGCTTATTACTGAGGAGGCGATCGCGTATCGTCCGCAAATGCTCTGGCTCATCTTGTGCTTCCCAGTTTTCGATCAGATGCTTTTTAACTAAATTCTCAACCCATTGCTTTGCATTACCATCAGAAATTTCAGCTTCTGCATTACGTATCAATTGACAAACTTTTTGCGTTAGAAACGGTTGTCCTCCAGTCCAATACAAAACCTCTGCAAGCAATGCTTTACCGTTACGAAATTTACCCTCTAATCCTTTTACTAAAGGTTCAACCTCTTTCAATTCAAAGCCATGTAGTTCAACAGCTTCACCAATGTTAAATGGTGTTTGTTTTTTGTCTCTAATTAAATCGGAAGGTGTCGCCACTCCCAATAAAGCAAATGTAAGTCGCGTAAAATTAGAGTTATCAACACGCTGATTCTGGAAAAACCTAATAAGAGAGAAAAAACCATCGGCAGAAAAATCCTGACTTAGTACACTATCAATTTCGTCAATGAAAATAACTATTTTTTGCTCAATCTTTACCAACAATACTTCTTTGATAAAAGCTCTCAGACACGTTACTGAATCAAGATATTTCTGCTTTTGTTGCCACCACGTCTGCCAATCGAAATTAAATCTGTCCTCTAAATGAAAGCTTTCTACCAAAGCGTAAACAATTCCTCCATACCACTGCTCCAATGTAACTTTACGACCAATCCCTGTAAGGTCAATCACACCACAAGCTATCCCGTCTGCTTTTAACCTTTGCATTGTCTGCACCCGCAAGCTAGACTTACCCATCTGCCGGGAGTTAAGTACATAACAAAGCTTACCCGCCCGCAATTTTTGGTAAAACTCTTCATCTGCTTGTCGCTTGACATAACTGGGAGCATCAACTGGGAGGCTTGCCCCAACCTGATAGAAGCTGGAAGTGGGTTCTGCCATTGTTAGGCTTCCTCACAGGACACGGCGGAAATACTCACGGTAAAGTTTGCAACGAGGCATGACTTCGTTCTTGTGCCGTTGCACCAGTCCGAGACTGTGTAACTGATAAATTTGCATCGAATCCAATCCCACAGGAACTGATGAATCGACGACCTTTTTTAGTGCTTGGGCTAATTTTGACTTTCCTTGCAAAATTTCCAATAGCGATCGCAAGTGATTGCTATAAATTCCTGCTTCTGTTGTCGCTGACTCTAACAAATCTTCTAAAGTAACTTTCCGAGCAGCAATATGATACATTGCCAACCGCACCAAATAGGGATGTCCTCCTACCATTGACATTAATTTTTCTGTGAGTACATCGTTTTCTGTGATTTGATGCCTTCGCGCCAAATCTTCTACCTGCTGCTGATTAAACTCTTCTAGTTCCACAGGCACTCCAGCATTAAAGGGGGATTGATGGATATCCAAGGGGATATAAGCTTCCGTAGAATGTGCTAACACCAGCCGTAGTTTTTTCCAAGTATCATTAAATTTCCCCTTCTCATGCCAAGAACGTAGCATCCCGAAGAAATCTTGAACCATTTCTTGATTCTCAGGAAGAAATAATCTGTCTACTTCATCTAATATTAAAACCAATGGAGAATTTAGTTGAGCCAAAATATGCTTGTTGAAGTAAGCAGTACAGTTGTCATTACTACCTAAAATATTTGTATTCCAAGCATCATTCACTTTATTGTTTAGGTTAAGCTCATCACTAACTTTTCCACAAAACCAACGCAGAAGCGTATCGAGATTGCTAAATACTGCTTTCTCTACGCCACCCAAATCAAAATAAAACACTCGATAGTTCTGATTTTCTCCATGAAAGCGAATCCTGATTAGCAAAGAAGTTTTGCCCATCAGTTTTGGTGCTTTAATCCGAATTAAGGAACCAGGCTCAACAAGTGTTTCGTAACAAAGAGACTCGATACCATTATGTTCGATATAAAAATGCGAATTAAGCGGCACGAGACCATCCGGATATTCCAACTTGTTTTTGAGATGAAAAACTGCTAAATCACTGGAATCTGTCAAATGTGAGTCAAGTGGAATTGGCTTGAGAGCATCAATACTCCTACGAGTCTCATCAAGATCACTATAAGAAAATTTATTGGACAAGGATAATATTGTTTCTTGATCTCTTTTTTCGGTTGCGGTGTCTTCTTTGTCTTCTGAGTCTAAGTCTGCAATTTCTCCCCACTCTAATTCAAGTACATTGCAAATATCTTGGAAAAAACGTTTATCAACACGTCGTCTGGCAAAAAAATTAATAATAACCTGCCGAGTACAACCAACAGCCCCAGCTAAATATTCTTGCGAGTAGCCTTTGCGCTTAAATGCTTTTTCGGCTTTTCCCTGCCCTGCTTTCGATGCTTGAAAAGACCTCCCCATTTTTTAATACCGCAACTCTTACATAAGTTTTACATAAGTCTAACACCTTATTAAAACCACAATTCAAGAATTTTGGGGTCTGATAGTTATTGAAATGACTTTCAACATTACTGTGAAGAATTCAAACCCCAATCTTATGAGTAGCAATACTTTGTCTTCTAGTTCAATTCCTAATTCTAGTGCCCACTTAGCAATAGAATTAAGCATTGCTCAAGAGCGGTTGCGTCAAGCCCGTTATAGTTTTAACCTTGCCCTTGCTGCAACAACTGCGTCTGTTTGCATCAGCCTGACAGGTGCTGGACTTCTACTTTTTAGTAAAGCTCCAGAAGGTACTATTACTGCCGTTGCTGGCATAGCTTCTAGCGTGCGATGCATTCAACTTGCCAAGGACGCAAACGACAGGCTAGACAGGATAGCAAGGGACTTAATAAATGGATGAAACTTTAGCAGTAGTTACTAATTTTATAAAATGACCTTATCTTAGGAGCTTCGGCTCCCTCTTGTTATTGTCTCAGGTAAAGCAGTCTCGCTAGTTTTAAGCCAACCATAAAGAATGTACTGTTCTCCTGGTTGACTGACAAAACTAATCAATCTGATATTGATACGTCCTTATTGTGAACTCCAACTGATAGCTCCGTCGTTCATGTTGTTTGCGCGAGGCCATAACGGGTTCAGGGTCTTTGTTGCCTGTCAATCGCACTTGACGAATGACAGGCAACCGTTTTCTAAAGCCGCTTTTACCCAGTCCCAACCAATCCGGAAATAACTATTACCACGAAACCAATGGGGGTCTACCCACCGCCGTTGACCTCTCTCGACGACCTCAACCCCTTGGGCAGTTACGTACAGAGTTGCGACAGCTAAAATGAACCAGAGCCGAGAGAGGGCACAGCAGCAGCGAATGTCTGATTTCTGCACATTCCAACCATTGGACTGGTCATCCAAGAAATTCTCTTCAATATCGAAGCGCAAGCCGTATTCCTGGAAGGTTTGTAGTGTGGTCGCCTCGTCACTGACGATCGCCCAAAAATCACCATTGACGTTGTTGCACCCGAACACCAGATGCACCGGACCATACTTCTGCTCTTTATGCAGCTTGATATGATGAAAACACAGGGCTTCGCCTCGCTGAAAGTGAAAATCTTTGAGTTGAGACCAGCCTTTGCCCGCCCGCCAAATCCAGGTGTCTCGCTTCAGGCGAATGCGATAATGCCACCCTAACAGGGTGGTCATTGCCTGCATCAATTCGATGTGGACAAAGCCTCTATCAGCCAGCAATACAATCTTGACTCCCTTGGGCAAACGTCCGCAAGCCTGGTAGAGCATCTCCTGGTACTCGGTAAATGATACTGAGGCACTGCGGCGCTCTAAAACTCGCCACACCACAGGTAAGGTTCGTCCTCGATGCACAACAGCCAGGCGCACCAGACAATACTTCTCCCAAAACATCGAGGTGTCCAAACTCAGATACAGGCATTCATCCTGCCAATCAGCTAAAGCAGCTTGAATCAACGGTTTATAGAGGCGATGAACGTTGATCCGAGCATTGTGCAGCCAACGGCTGACTCGGCGTTGTTTGCTCTGCGCCTGCTGTCCTCGACACGGTAGATAGGGCAACCAGCGTGTCAGATTGACTTCGCTAGTATGGATCAGAGCAACGACCATCCATAGACAGGTAGTCAAATGACCCAAGTGTGCCCAGGACACGGATTGACTCATCCAGATTTTCAGGGCATCGTAGAGACGGGAGCGTTTTTTCACAGCATTTATGATTTGAGTGGTATCTAATCTTAGAATGCTGGCTCCCTTCAACTTCTCTCATACGCCCTAATTATTTTTTAGCAAGCTTTTCAGGAAATTCGCTACCATCTTTTGTCAGTCAACCAGGTACTTTGTGGGTGCTGATGATTCCATTGTTTGATGGCTTGGAGGATTTGGGTGGCTCGGTAGAGAGCGCTACCAGGATGAATTGGGACTGTAGGTTTAGCGATCGCAGTAGTGGAAGAGGCAGGGGCTTACGCTTCTGGCTGAACATCTGGAGAGGTAGAGACTCTTTCACTTGTCTGCTGTTGCTTGTGCACAAGTGTATAAGGTTATATATTAGCGACGAAATAGGCGAAGGATGAGGGCAATTAAAAATGGGGCGCTGAATGCAATACTCCAGACAAAGACTGGTGAGGCTAAGAAAGAGATGTCTTTATAGGATGTAATGGGTGGTTGTTTGGCAGAGATGGCGGTGGCGGTTAAGCCGCTGACGGCTAATCCAATGCCTGCGAGTGCGATCGTATTGTCAAGGGCGCGATCGCTTTTTGTTTGATAAATGTCTATCGTACCTTGAATAGTACTAATTAAGTTTTGCAGTAGAGTTAAACCTGGGCTGAGGTTGATGTAATCTGTCTCAACTTGCAGGAGATACTTAGAGGCACTAAATTCGCTGAATTGCTGCAAAAACTGTAAATCGCTATTGTGATTTTCTCGTGAAATCTTATCTAGCCGCTTTTTATAATTATCAAGATTAACTCGGATTGTGCGTCCTTGGTCATCAAGGTAGCTTAAGTCGATAGCATAGCGCGATAGGATTGTCAAAGTATCGGTGAGGGTTTTTTGTAATTCTTGAAGATTGGGTTTAGCGTGGTTTATTTGTTGACCTAACTCACTAACTTTGTTCACCGATTTTTGGACATCGTGAAAATCTTTTTTCAATTTGCTTTTCAAGAAGCGGCTTTGGTGGTAAGCCCAAAGAATTTTGTGGCGGTAGCAAAACAAACGAATTAAATCGAAATATACTCCAGCGATGCTGTTTTGAATATCATCAAATGACTGTTGTGGCCCAAATAAACATATTAATAGATGAAAGCTATCTGCAAAACTGTTTGCGTCTGCCCAGTTAGTAGGCTGTACCCAAACTTCAAATGCAGTTGCACCTAAAAACTTACCCTGGTTTTTAATATCTATTTCAACCTGAGAATTAGGATTAATTTTAGGATGAATTTGTGAATAGCATTCAAGTGCGATCGCTTTTATTTGTTGCGAGCTATAATCCTTTTGTAACTGTCCCCAAACAAACCATGTTTGACCGATTTTTCCTTGCTGGTGATGGATGCGGGACTCTATATTCTGTTTAATATCCTGGAAACGACTGATAGATTTGCAGATGCGATCGTCAATTACAGAGCAATCTACCTGTAAAGCATAGACATCACCCAGTTGCAGTGCATAGTAGTAGCCTTCTAGGTCAGGCTGAAATTTTTGATGTTTTTCTGGTAAGAGTAACTCAACATAATCTGCTTCTGTTCTTTCTAAACTAGCTAGTTTATTAAGTACTTCCTGCTGTTGGGGATTAAGCTGATGGTAATCCTTATTTAATTCGGGTTTAACTTTTCGCCAGAAATGATGACGATTTTGGTTAATTTCCTCGTCTTGTTGTCCTAAACCTTGTTGGAGGTCATAGATAAATAAATCAACAGTTGGGTACAACAGATGATACTGTTGATTCATGGCATCGGCATTTGTAAGGAACGAATAAATATTGTCCACCTATCTGTAGCGGCTCGGAATCATAATCGCTCCGGCTCGAAATCAACACTTATTTCCGGCTCAGATTAACCGATACTGAAAGAACGCTTCGGCTCACATTAAATGAAACTAGGCGCACATTATCTAGGAATGGACTCGGAATCATTCGCAAGGACTCACATTATTTGGAAATAAGTTGAGGCTCCCATCAGCGGAGGGAAGCAAGGGCACAAGGTAGTTTCTTCAAAGGATACTTATGTACTACACTCGGCTAGGAATACACTTCATGTGTTGCTGAAGAAGGTTAAGTTCCAGGCTCAACACGGGCGATCGCAACTTACCTATTTAAGAGCGCGAAGTTTCGGTTTCGTCTGGTAATCTATGCCATCAAATATGTTGTCGCCTGGGAGGTGCTGAGGTATTTCTACTCTTCTAAGCCCCAGACTCGGATCTGGATTTTTTCGATTCGCGATCGCGCCACAACTCAGGCTCGATAAGCCTAGATATCTTGAGTTTTCGGAGATAAGTACAACGAAAGTGGCTTGAAACTGCAATTTAGTTCTATAACTGTAAAGTTTTTTGGTAAATTGCGAGAATGCAGGCTCGTGCTGCGATAAAGAGATTAGATAACAAATTTGCTGTTGAACTAATGGTTGGATAGCAAGGTTCAAAGAGAATTATTAATTACTAACGATGGATAACCCACCATATTAGAAGACGAATAACGCAATAACGAGGATGGCTCTATTACTGCGACCTTCACTATTCCAACAGAAATAGAAGCCTTCGTTAGTTTGCCAGAAAATATTTGATGTATTCGAGACACGCCATCAAAAGGAGAAACATCATGATGGATATTTTGTCGCAAGCCCGACGATTTGGCCCAGCCGGCCTATTTGCGGTAGGGCTGCTAGCTGCCGTCCTTTCCTCTGTCTCACTTGCTGCAACCTCCGCCAACGAGCTGATGCTGATTAATGTGCAAACCAACAAATGTCTTACTATTGCTGGGGGAGTAAGTACCGAAAACAACGTCGAGGCACTCCAATATGACTGCGACAGCGACCCATCGCGCCGTTGGATGATAACTGATGTGACCGGCACGGGTGTTTATCAGATTAGGAATGTGCAAACCAACAAATGTCTCACTATTGCCGGGGGAAGAAGTACAGAAAACAACGTAACAGCCCTTCAATTTGATTGCGACAGCGATCCGTCGCGCCGCTGGACGCTGAGAGTGAAGCTGTAGCTCTCATCTCGTTTCAACAACTATCGGCTAAAGTGGTTTTTCCAAAGGTAGGCGTCACCGTGCCAAACCGGAAAAATTGTACGCCAAGGCTGAAACTAAGATGGGGTAAGCTTTTCAAGAACTGCTTTCTACCATAAAATTAGTGAGAAAACTATGGTTGGCATGAAACCGAGATACGTGTAATTTCCTGCAAGATAGCCTGAAAACTCTTTCCCTGCATAGGTTTGAAAATTTGCTACATCAGAGTCAAAAAAACCGTTATTTACAACGCAAAATCAAGCCTTTTGAGGGCATCTTGCAGGTTTTTACAGCCATCTCGGTGCAATGCCA